>JAQBNZ010000129.1 GCA_028288285.1 Mucilaginibacter sp. | reverse complement strand
ATATTGTTCACCTACCCTTTTGTGAATATTATATTGGCTGTAACCTACCGCAAACTGGTTTACAGCCATAAGGATGTGGATGATGATATTGCCGAAACCAATTAATTATGGGTTTAAAAGCAGCATTAAGTAAGATGTTTGCCGTTTTTGTGAACAGGCAACTGAACCATATCCGCAAAAACGCAGTAACACTTCAGCAAAATACCTTCAGCAATTTAATTTTTGATGCTAAGGATACCGCTTTCGGCAGGGATCATCACTTTGGCGATATTAATTCTTACGAAGATTTTAAGAAAAATGTACCCGTACGGGATTACGAAGAGTTGCGCCCCTACATTGAGCGCGTAGTACAAGGCGAAGAAAATGTAATGTGGCCGGGCAAGCCCACTTACTTAGCTAAAACATCAGGTACAACATCAGGCGTTAAGTATATCCCTATATCAAAAGAGAGCATGCCTGAGCATATCAAAGCCGCACGCAATGCTTTACTGAGTTACATACATGAAACCGGCAAGGCAGATTTTGTAGACGGCAAAATGATATTCTTGCAAGGCAGCCCTGTTTTAGATATTAAAGCCGGAATATCTACCGGTCGCTTATCCGGCATTGTGGCACATCATGTACCTGCTTATTTGCAAAAGAACCGGTTACCATCATACCAAACCAACTGTATTGAAGATTGGGAGCAAAAGGTTGATGCAATAGTGCGGGAGACAGCCAAAGAAGATATGCGCCTTATATCGGGCATACCACCGTGGTGCCAGATGTATTTTGATAGGTTGTCCGCTGTATCAGGCGGTAAAAAGATAAAGGATATCTTCCCCAATTTCAAACTTTTTGTGCACGGTGGAGTTAATTATGAGCCTTATCGCGCCCGTATGGAAGAAAGTATTGGCACCAAAATAGATTCCATTGAAACTTATCCGGCTTCTGAAGGGTTTATAGCCTTTCAGGATTCGCAAAAAGAAAAGGGTTTGTTGTTATTGGTTAATTCTGGCATATTTTATGAGTTCATTCCTTCTGACGAATATTTTAATGAAAACCCTACCCGCATTAATTTAAAAGATGTTGAGCTGGACAAAAATTATGCGCTCATAATGAATACCAATGCCGGTTTATGGGGCTACAGCTTAGGCGATACGGTTAAATTTGTTTCAAAAAACCCATACAAGATCATTGTTAGCGGCCGCATTAAACATTATATATCCGCCTTTGGCGAACATGTTATTGGCGAGGAGGTTGAGCATTCCCTTATGAGTGTGGCTAAGGAAGAAGGTGTTGATGTGATAGAATTTACTGTAGCACCGCAAGTAGCGCCGGGTGATGGCAGACCACCCTATCATGAATGGTTTATTGAGTTTGGCAAGGAACCCAAAGACCTAAAAGCATTTGCATTAAAAGTAGATAAAGTGCTGCAGCAAAAAAATATTTACTATTTTGACCTTATTGAGGGTAACATTTTGCAACCGTTGATCATCCAAAGTTTAAAAAAGGATACCTTTATAAATTATATGAGATCGCAAGGTAAACTGGGCGGGCAAAACAAAGTTCCGCGCCTGGCTAACGACCGGAAGATAGCAGATGAATTGAGTAATTATATTAGTAACAATTAGTGACAATCAAGCGTCATTACATTGTACAAAGGGATGACGGTTATATAAATATATTGAACAAAGTGAAAAACATAGCCGTCCTTGGCTCTACAGGTAGTATTGGCACACAAACACTTGATGTAATAAGGGATAACAGCCACTTATTCAGGGTGTTTATGCTTACAGCGCATACTAATGCCTACCTGCTTATTACCCAAGCTATTGAGTTTGTGCCTGAGTATGCCATTATTTGCGATGAAAGCAAATACAAGCAAATAAAAGAAGCGCTATCTCACCTGCCTATAAAAGTATTAGCCGGTTATAATGCCATAAAGGACATGGTTACCCATCCTGATATTGATATGGTATTAACCGCTATGGTTGGTTTTGCAGGGTTGGAACCAACTATCAATGCCATAAAAGCAGGTAAAGATATTGCGTTGGCCAACAAAGAAACTTTAGTTGTAGCCGGCGACCTGGTTACCAGTTTGGCCAAAGAATACAATGTTAAAATATTACCGGTAGATAGTGAACATTCCGCCATTTTTCAGTGCCTTGCAGGCGAAGAAGATAATAAGATCGAGAAGATCATTATCACTGCATCAGGCGGGCCTTTCAGAGGAAAAACAACTGATTTTTTAGCCGGTGTAACCCGTGAGCAAGCACTTAAACATCCAAATTGGGTTATGGGTGCTAAAATAACTATAGACTCTGCCTCGTTAATGAATAAGGGGCTGGAAGTTATAGAGGCAAAATGGCTGTTTGATTTGGAAGTTAACCAGATAGATGTGATTGTGCATCCTCAGTCTATCATCCATTCTATGGTGCAATTTGAGGATGGTTCTATAAAGGCCCAAATGGGTTTGCCCGATATGAAGTTGCCTATACAATATGCACTTTCCTATCCTAACCGTGTAAAAAGTAATTTTAAGCGGTTTGATTTTATGGACTACCCTAACCTGAGCTTTGAAAAACCGGATGTTGGTACGTTTCGTAATTTAAAGCTGGCTTATGAGGCTTTAAACCGCGGTGGCAATATGCCTTGCATTATTAATGCGGCCAATGAGATAGCCGTTGCCGCTTTTTTAAATAACACAACCGGCTTTTTAGCCATGAGCGATATAATTGAAAACTGCATGCAGCAAATAGTTTACATAGAAAAGCCCTCTCTAACCGACTATTTGAATACTGATAAAGAAACACGCATATTTGCGCAAAATTTAATAAAAGAAATGCCGTTAAAGGCTTTACAATCTTAGTAATATATAAATAAAGAATGAGCGTTTTAATAATGGCCGGCCAATTAATACTTGGTCTTTCAATTTTAGTAATACTACACGAGTTTGGGCACTTTTTAGCAGCCCGCGCTTTCGGAATAAAAGTAGAGAAGTTTTACCTGTTTTTTGATGCATGGAATTTCAGCCTTTTCAAATTCAACTACAAAGGCGTTGAGTATGGTATTGGTTGGTTACCACTGGGTGGCTATGTAAAAATTGCCGGCATGATAGATGAGTCGATGGATACCGACCAGTTGGCCGGTCCGCCGCAACCGTGGGAGTTTCGTTCAAAACCAGCCTGGCAGCGCCTTGTTGTGATGCTTGGAGGTATTATCGTGAACATTATTGTGGGTATCTTCATCTTTTGGGTGATGACCATTCGCTATGGCGAAACCTACATTCCAAATGCCAACATTAAATATGGTATAGTACCGGGAACAATCGGTCAGCATATGGGCCTTAAAGCCGGTGATAAAATTATTGGTGTAAACGGTAAACCTATTGTACGCTTTGAGGATTTAATAAGCTCAAAAGTATTGCTGGATAAAACTGTTTTAAATGTACAACGCGGTAACCAAACGTTGGATGTAAAGGTACCTACTACAATCCTGAATGACCTTTCTGACTACGGCATTGAAGAGTTTATTGGCCGCTTGCCACGTACTACTTTTATGGTTGGTGCTGTTATCCCAAACAGTAATGCTGCCAAAGCCGGTTTACAAAAAGGTGATAGCATTATTGCTGTAAACGGTACCCCTATCAGATTTTATGATGAATTTCAAACAGAGTTAAAGAAGTTTAAAAATAAGTCTGTTGGCTTAACTGTTAAGCGTAACAACACTACACTACCGCTGGTTACCCAAGTGAATAAAGATGGCATGCTGGGCTTTGCAGATGGCAAATACGGCATATCTGTTAAAACCGACCTGCCTAAAGATACTACTATAAAATATGGCTTCTTTGGCTCGTTACCTATTGGTGCAACCAAAGCATGGGGAATGTTTACTGATAACGCTAAAGGCATCAGTAAAATATTTACGGGCCAGGTTAAGGCACGTAAGGCAATATCAAGCCCTATAGGCATTGCGGTAATGTTTGGCAGCCACGTAGACTGGATTCGTTTTTGGAGCCTTGTGGGCTTCCTTTCAATGGTTTTAGCACTTACCAACCTGTTGCCAATCCCGGGGTTAGATGGCGGGCACACCGTGTTCCTTATTATTGAAATGATAAAAGGTAAGCCTTTGAGCGATAAGTTCCTGGAGCGCGCGCAAATTGTAGGCTTTGTGCTGCTGATATCTTTAATGGTATTTGCTTTTGGTAATGATATTGTGAAACAGATAACTAAGCATTAACTGTATTTTTAACCACAGAGTACATTAAGATTTAAATAGTATATAAGCACCAAGGTCACAAAGAAATTTCTTTGTGACCTTGGTGCTTTTTCTGTTTGTGTACTATAAACTATATAACCCTATAATTGATATATCTGAATCAAATTACCACAGGTATCATCAAACACAGCATTTTTTACGGTGCCTGCTTGTGCAGGTGGTGTTACAAAACGCACCCCTAAAGATAAAAGCCTCTCATATTCTTTATCTATATCATCAACGTTAAAAGCTGTTGCAGGTATCCCCTGCTCAAAAATGGCTTTTTGATAAGTGGAAGCTGCGGGATTATTATTAGGCTCAAGCAATAGCTCAACACCATCCGGCAAAACGGGTGATACAACTGTTAACCATTTAAACTCGCCTATCGGAATTTCATTCTTTTTGATGAAACCTAATACATCTGTATAAAATTGCAACGCCTTATCCTGGTCATTCACAAATACGCTTGTTAAAGTAATTTTCATGATAAATATATTAAGCGGTGGCTATTACAGCTCCACTCTTATCTTTCTTTTTCAATATTAAAGCAGCTATTATTGATACAAGTAGTCCAGCTATAAAGCCGGCATAAATTTCAAAGGCATAATCAACTATTATAAAACGCCACTCCAGCCACTTTAAAAGCAACAGCAAGGCGGCTAATAAAATACCATAAATTATAACTGACCTATATTTTGCCCAATAATTTAAAGTCATATATCAATTGTGATTGATATTTAAATTTATAAAAAACAGATGGATATTATAAGTCAAATATTCATTTAAAAATGGCTATAGTTTTACTTTTACTAACCTTTTGAAAGTGCTTTTTAACCAAGGAGAAAACAGTTTATTATGTATACTGCAGATATGGATATAAGTATTTAATTGCTTGTTACGGTATTAATAGTAGCAATAAAATTATTGGTACAGGTATCAATATCAAATTTGTACGTAAAATTATCACACGCCTTTGTAATTATCATTAGTCCGAAGTGTTCTGGAAGAGATGTAATTGCATTATCCATTGCTTCCGTATCCGCATGCTCTTCTATAAAAAAGTTAATACTCCAATTATTTTCCAAATTGCCTTTTAAAGTACAATTATTGTCACCATAAATACTAACTACTCGGCCCATGTGATGATTTCCCGGCAACGGCCATTCCAATTTAACTCCATCAGTTGTAAAGGCAAATGTATTTCCCTGATCTGTCTTTTTTAAATTGATGCTGTGAGCAGTTGTTGATACCTCAATAATAGTTTCGTTATTTCCAGAATGCTTTATAGCGTTAGTTAACAGTTCTATTAAAACCATTCTTAACTTCTGTATGGCTGCTTCATCGGGGCTTACTTGTTGCTTTAAATGGTCAATAATATCCACACTAAGCGGATATAACGCATCTGCATTGTTAGTAAAAACAAACTTTTTAAATGATTCGCCGGGCATGTTACAACGCTTTACTTGCAGCCGCCTCGTCAGCAGTTGTAAATATTTTAAAAGCCTTATCCAGTCTTATCAATTGAAACAGGGCAAAGATATCCTTGTTTAAACCGGCAATAACAATATCGGCCTGGTTGGCAATAGCGTATTTAAGTGATGATACCAATGCCCCTAAAAAGGAGCTATCAACATAAACTACATTTTCAAAATTAACCACAATAAACTTGTTACCCTTATCAATCAGCGCTACTAATTCTTCCTTTAAATTATCTGCAACAGTAAGATTTGCTTCTTTTGCCTCAACATTAGCTATTAAAGCATTTTTGTTAGTGTTTGTTGTAAGTATCATTAAGCTATTTTTTGTAAAAAAATTAAACTGCAATCATCAACATGCGCTATTGTTTTTTCCTTTAAAAAGTTACCCTTTTTAAATTCCGAAAATGATTCACCCAAATATGGTGTAATCGCTGTAATAAACGTATTATAATCGGTTCTTTTGCCTTCCACCCCTTCAAAATCAATTATTCCATCCGTTAATAGAAATATTTGGTCGCCGGTGTTTAGTTTTAGTATAAATTCGTCAAAATCCCCATCGGGCATCAAGCCCAATAACATGCCTGCCGAGGTAATCTGAACCGTTGTCTTTTCTGCGGAATTATAGTACAACAATGGCAAATCTCCGGCACCAGAATATTTTATTGAAGCATCAACCGTATCAATCATAATGAGCGACAGGCTTGATAGTACATCGTTTACTACCGGATCATGATATACCACTGCGTTTATTTTTTGAAGGATGCTTTTTGTAGAAAAGTTCCCTTCGGAGATGCAAATACGCACGGCTGCCCTTATGTAGCTTAAAAAACCGAACGAAAAATACCAGGCTCCCCACTTTTTACCCATTACATCACCCAATACAACAAAGGTATATTGTTCATTTATGGTAATAAAGTCTATAAAGTCGCCACCGGGATAGTTTTGAAATGGCTTATGCCAAAAATCAACATCAAACCCTTTTACAATTGGATTTTTTTGAGGTATTGAGTTAAGATTTAAAGATACAGCAGCCTTACTTAACTCTTTAAGTGCACGTTCATGCTGCTCACGTACGGTATGTAAAAAATTATTTATTTTAGATACTATAACAGGTACAGGAGTACCCTTCAAAATATAGTCTACAGCTTCAAGATTGATACCTTCGAGCATTAAATTATTATCACCTTCTGATGTTAGAAACATGAAAGGGATGTCGCTATAATCAGGCATCCCGATCAAATTTTGCCTGAATTGAAAACCATTCATATCTGGCATATGATAGTCTGACAGGATAATGTCGGGTGTGTCCAGCTTAAGCATATCCATAGCTGCGCTGGCAGATATGGCTTTCATACAATAAAAGCCCTCTTTGTCCAGCGCCCTTCCCATCATTTCTAAAACCAGCTGGTTATCATCAACTAACAGGATTTTTTTTGATACAGGCATTTAATTAGGGTTATTGAGCCTGTTTTTTTAGCACAGAACTTAAGAACAAATATACACCCGTAAATACAATAAGCAAGGCAATAAGGTCCATTAAAGTGACCCCATCGTTTGGATTAAAGTAAAAAATAGTAAACATTTCAAAATAAGGCGGTGCGGGCATAATAATCATGGCCATTCCCAGGGTAATCATGATAATTCCTATTACAATCAGTACCCAATTTTTAAGTCGCTCTTGTGAAAGATATTTTTTGGAAGTTTTACTATCCAACTGGTGATGTGATAGCAGATATTCAAATTCGTTCAACAGTTCAAGCCGGTCGTCAACAGCATCCAGTTCCTTAAAAGCTTCAATTCTTCGGGGGATGGAATCCTTGTCAAGCGCATGATATATTTTTTCTTGTATGGCTCTTGCCCTATCCTTATCTACAACACTTTTTTGAAGTAAAACTACCAGCTCATCGGCTTTCAACTCCAACAATGCGGCCTCATCAACAATTTGTTTATTATCCAATGTAGTAAATGGCGCTTAAGTGGCTAACTTTTATTAATATTATAACGTTTAAATATATTACGCAATATGACCAAAGTTTCTGTTATCACTGTTAATTTTAATCATTCTCAAATAACAGAAGAACTTTTAAATTCAATTACCGAAACAAATACCTATAAAAATATAGAGATAATTGTAGTTGATAATGCAAGTACAATAAATCCTGTACCCCAGTGGACCACTAAATATACTGATATTAAATTTATACGTTCAGATATAAATTTGGGTTTCGCGGGTGGTAATAATCTGGGCATTGAAAATGCTACTGGCGATTATTTTTTCCTGGTTAATAACGATACTGAGTTTACACCTGGCCTGGTTGAAAAATTAGTTAAGACACTGAATGCCAACCCTCAGATTGGTGTTATATCGCCCCTCATAAAATATTATAACGATAAAAGCCTGATACAATATGCAGGTTTTACTTTGGTTAATTATTTCACCGGCCGCAACACCGCTATTGGAAAGGGGAAAAAAGATAATGGCCAATACGAAAATTTTATTGGCCAAACAGGCTACTGCCACGGCGCAGCCATGATGATAAAACGTGAAGCTATTGCAAAAGTCGGTTTAATGGCCGAGAACTTTTTTTTATACTTTGAAGAGGTTGACTGGGGCGAGCGCATTAACCATGCCGGCTTCCAGGCCTGGATATGTGGCAGTGCGGTAATATTTCATAAAGAATCCATAAGTGTGGGTAAGAACAGCCCTGTTAAAGAATACTTTATGAACCGTAACCGCATACTTTTTATACGCAGGAATGCGCCGTTTTTTAAAGCCCTGGTATTTTATATTTACTTTGTGCTGGTAGTAGCCCCCCGCAACATTATCAACTACATTAAAGGAAAAAGATTCAACTTTATACCATTATTATTGCGGGCTGTTTGGTGGAATGTTACACACAGCAAAACCAGTAATGACCTGGGCTACACACTTAATAAAACTTCATGAAAATAGCATTTTGGATTAGTCTGCTTATAGCATTTTACACCTTTGCAGGCTATGGCATACTTTTATATTTCATTATTAAAATTAAAAGATCATTGAAAGGCAAACCGGTATTACCTGTTGTTACAGATGATCAGTTACCAGAATGTACCCTTGTTGTAGCTGCATATAACGAAGAGCATTATATGGCCAGTAAAATTGCCAACTGCCTGCAGTTGAACTACCCTGCCGGTAAATTAAAGTTTCTTTTTGTTACCGACGGTTCTAACGATAAAACGCCGGATATTATTAGTCAATATCCTGAGATACAGTTATTGCACCGCCCGGAACGTGCCGGTAAAATTGCCGCCATACACCGTGCTATGGAATTTGTGACCACTGAAGTTGTAGTATTCACCGATGCTAATACATTTTTAAACCCTGAGGCTATTACCCGTATATGCCGTCATTACTCTGATAAGACTGTGGGTGCAGTAGCAGGCGAAAAACGGGTACAGATTGATGCTAATGCCGATGCCAGCGCCGCCGGTGAAGGTTTTTACTGGAAATATGAATCGGCATTAAAAAAATGGGATTCGGAATTATATTCTGTAGTTGGTGCAGCTGGTGAGCTGTTTAGTGTGAGGCGGGAGCTTTATGAAGATGTACCTGCCGATACTATTTTAGATGACTTTATGATATCTATGCAGATAGCCGCCAAAGGTTACCGCATTATTTATGAGCCGGATGCATATGCTTTGGAAAACGCATCAGAAAACGTAACCGAAGAACTGAAAAGAAAGATAAGGATTGCTGCAGGTGGCATACAATCTATCTTGCGCTTAAAACCATTGTTATTTTCGTTTAAATATCCTGTTCTCTCATTTCAATATGTGAGTCACCGGGTATTGAGGTGGACGGTTACACCCTTCTTTTTGATTATAGCTTTTATTACCAATTTTGCGTTAGCCTTTGCAGGCGATAGCGTTTTTTACCAGCTTATGTTTGTAGCACAGGTAGCATTTTACCTATCCGCTATTTTAGGATTTATACTGGAGAAAAGGCAGCTACGGATTAAGGTGCTCTTTATCCCCTACTATTTTTGTGTAATGAATTATGCTGTACTAATGGGCATTATCAGGTATTTCACCAAAAGGCAAAGTTCCATGTGGGAAAAGTCGCAGCGGAAAATGTAGTATATAATTTATTTAATGTCATTGAGCGATAGCGCGGCAATCTCGTAGCTAACATGAACGCCTTGTATACGACGAGATTGCCACAGCCCACCACCACACAATTCCACGCTCGGGCTTCGCAATGACATATTTATTATAACAATTCCTTACTCCACTCCTTTTACATTCATTTTCATGGTGTAAATAGCGGTTGATGCTGTAATAAAAAGTACATCCCTGTTTTTACCACCGAAACATACGTTGGCACTCCAGGGTTCGGGAATATCGATGTGTGCTATTTTTTCGCCTTGCGAATTGTAAATAGTAATGCCATTACCTGCCAGGTAAAGGTTACCCAGTGCATCAAGCGTAATGCCATCTGCACCTTGTTTAACGTAAATGCTCTTATTACTTAAGGCACCATCGGCATTAATATTGAACTTATAGATCTTATTATCTCCAATATCGGCAACATATAAAATTTTACCATCTGGCGTGCCTACTATACCGTTTGGCTTTTTCAGACTGTCCTCTAAAGCTATTGGCTGAGTTTTTCCTTTTGGCAAATAAAATACTTTTTGATTATCAAGATCAGGTTTGGTACGTGTCCACCAGGGGCGTTGGTAATACGGGTCGGTAAAATATATGTTTCCGTTGGGGTGTATCCAAAGATCATTAGGCCCATTCAGTAAATGCCCACCAAAATCCTTTATCAGTACCTTAACTTCTTTATTGGGTTTTATCTGCCACATTTGGTCATGTTCATCGGCACAAACAATAAGATTGCCTTTTTTATCAAAGTATGTTCCGTTGGCCCTGCCTGCGCTATCCATAAATACTGATAATTTGCCATCAGTATCATATTTCCATATTTTGTTATTAGGCTGGTCGGTAAAAAAGATATTTCCTTTTTTATCTACGGCGGGCCCCTCAGTAAATGCAAACTGTTTTGATACTAACTGTGGTTTGCTTTGCGAATCAAACAGGGTGGTTGATTGCCCCAGTACTTTATCAAAAGATAAAAATAAGATACAATAAACTATTATTAATGAACAGGTTATAACTTTCATATTAATTGGCTATTACTTAGCAGGTGGATAAATTTTTTCTCTATACAATCCAAAATCGCTCAAGGCAATACAAACCGGCGATTTGGTAATGCGCAGCCTTACTTTGCTGGCTTTTACATCTTGTGGCAATCTTATTAATCGGTTACCACCTATACTTGTGGCTTTGGCAATTTGGTTCCATTTGCCGTTCTGCCAGGCATCAACAGCTACCTCCTCAATACGCTGGCCCAATTTTATATTTTCGCGCAGGCGTATCACGTTAAATGTTTTAGGTTGATGCAGATCAAGCACCAGTTGAGGTGTCGTAATTTTATCATCAGTAGCCCAATAACTATATCGGTTATTATCCAACAGATTATCTGCACCAAAATCCGCCTTGCTTCCTGCTCTTATATTGCTGGGTATTAACGTTGCCCTTTTAGCCAGGTTTACCGCAAAGGTTTCCTTCAATATGTTACCAAAGTGCTTTAATGAATTAACATCATGCTCATTCAACAGCCCGCGCCTATCCGGCGCTAAACCCAGATCCAGGCAAGCACCGCGACCTACACTTTTGTAATATAGGTCAAGTAAAGTTTGTGGTGTTTTAACAGAATCATCCTGCCGCGCATGGTAAAACCAACCCGGGCGCAATGCTACATCACATTCGGCAGGCATCCAGTATTTACCATCGCGGTGGCCCTCGGTTCCCTCATAGTCTTTTACATAGCCATTACCTGGCTTTTTTCCTTCATCAGGGGCATGAGGTGTATAAGTTGCCCAACTGGTTTCGCCGGCAATACCTTTTTCGTTACCTACCCATCTCACATCGGGGCCAACATCACCGAACAACACGGCTCCCGGCTGCATTTTACGTGTAATGCCCCAGGTTTCGTCCCAGCCGTAATAGGTAGATCGATCTATTTTACGTACCTCTTTAGCACCACCGTAATACCCGTCGCCGCCATTTGCACCATCATGCCATGATATAAACAAGGGGCCATAACTGGCATACAATTCTCTCAATTGCTCCCGGTAAACTTTGGTAACATATTCAGGCTTGCCATAAAGCGGACTGTTCCTGTCCCATGGTGAGCAATATACCCCCATTTTCATTCCCAGTTTGTTACAGGCTTCGCGGTACTCTTTCAAAATATCACCTTTACCGTTTTTATAAGGACTGTTTGAAATATTATGCGTAGTTGTTTTGGTTGGCCAAAGGCAAAAACCATCATGATGCTTGGCAACTACTATAACACCTTTAAAACCACCGGCTTTTGCCGCGCTAACAATTTGCATCGCGCTAAATTGGGCTGGGTTTACCAGCTTAGGATCTTCATCTCCATAGCCCCACTCTTTATCTGTGTAAGTATCCGGCCCCCAGTGAATAATACAGTACATACCGGTTTCCTGCCAGTTTAGTTGGGCTTTTGTAGGTAAGGGTCCATAAGGTTTTGGAGCCTGTTGGCAAAAAACAGTAATGGTTATTAACGGGAATAATAGCAGCAAAAGGTATTTCATTTGGTATTACATTGGATTTGCTAATGTAATTATTCGGGCTGATTTTATTAACCGAAATATTTTAAACTACTTTGTACACCTATTCAAGGTTAAATCAATAAAAAATAGTTTTACCACAAAAGACTTATGATTCATTATTATCTCTATTTAAGATCTCTGTGTCACTCTGTAATTTTCCTTTGTGGCCTCTGTGGTTAAATTAAACTACTTCGCCCCAATAAATAATAACCATGTATAGCAAAGAGCAGGCATCACAATTAAGACAAGCATTCTGGACAGCTTTTGGGCAGTACATGGGCCCTGTTTTATCTGCAGAAGGATTAAGGACCAACTGGGTTAATTACAAAACAGGTGTAAAGCATATCTTTTTCAGGATGCAGGCTGATAATAAAGCAGCAGGTATTTCTATTGAAATTACCCACCCGGATAAAGAGCTGCAACAGTTATTTTTTGAGCAATTTGCTACCTACAAAAATGTACTGCACAGTACACTTAACGAAGACTGGGAATGGCAACTGCACACTACCGACGAATATGGTAAAACCATTAGCCGGATATACAAAGAAATTTCGCCGGTAAGCATCTATCAAAAGGAAGACTGGCCCAAACTGATCTCGTTCTTTAAACCTCGCATTATTGCACTTGATGAGTTTTGGAGCGATGCTAAGTATGCATTTGAAATATAAAATCCGCCACTGTTCCGTTCCGCTAAAAGCGGAACAAAGCGGAACAGAAGCGGAACAGAAACTCGTTAATAACTAACTTTGGCAGGTGATAATAGTTTCTATCTTTTACTGATATGGTAGCCTAAGCCTATATTAAACGTGACAAAAAAAGCACTGTTTTTATTGCTTGGCCCGTTCTGTAGGGAATGGTTTTCAATCTTCCAGTCGCCTTGGTAAGCGTTAATATAATAGCCCACTCTTACTCCAATAGGAATATTACGCTCAACCTCAAAGTTGTCCATCTGCTTTGATTTTGCTTTTATCAGATAATCAAAACCAGCACCCAAATCTATCCCAAAGTTTGGCTGATAAAAGGTTTTGCTTGAAGTACTGTTTAATATCTCCTGGGAAAAATCGGTAGTATTATTTATGCGGGCATTATCTTTTATCCCTAATACAACTGCCGAAAAATTTACCCCGGCAAAAGGGTATAGTCTGTAACTGGAGCTTTCTGCAATGTTATATCCAAATCTTAAAAAGGCCTGGTATTGGTTATATTTTGCTTTTATACCATTAGCCTCTGATGAAGTTATGGGAGTAAAACCTATACCATCTTCAACAATAAATTTTTTAAATATATGGCTCATAGAAGCATTGATCCAGATATTATTATGTGATAATGAAGGGATATTGTTACTGTTGAGTATTTGGTTCAACTGGTTCAGATTGGTCTTCCTGTAAGTTGCCTGTATCTGCATAGCCCCTGCTACATCATGTTTAAACCAATGCCTGCTTCCGGTAGTATCAGAATTTTGAGCATTTGCTGACGATGCGCCAAATATGCTTACTGATATTAATAGGATTATAAATATCTTTTTCATAATTGCTTTTTAAAGTTCAATTCCCAATTATGTGTATTTGTTTGCAATATTTTTAATTAAAAGTTACAATACTAAAATAACCCGTTATTTATTTTACATAAACAATATTAAAAACGCTAACAAATTACTAAATTTGTTAGTATGAAACGTTCGGGAAGTGCTGATTTGCCTTTGCATTATGGTTATGTGCCTTTATGGCTTGCCGAAAGAATGGGCAAGCTGGGTTTAGCCGTAATTGAAAATATTGTGATGGATTACGGAAAGGACGAAGTATTGCGCCGCCTGAGCGATCCATTTTGGTTTCAAAGCCTGGGTGCTGTTATGGGCATGGACTGGCATTCATCCGGTATTACTACTTCTGTAATGGGCGCCTTAAAGCGTACCGTAAATCCACATAGCCGCGAACTGGGTATTTATATTTGCGGCGGCAAAGGCAAAGCATCTAAGCGTACACCCGAAGAATTATTAAACATTGGCAACGCTACAGGGCTTGATGGTAATTACCTGGTTAGGTGCAGCAAGCTTAGTGCGAAAATTGATAATACTGCCATCCAGGATGGCTTTCAGTTATACACTCACAACTTTATTTTGAGCAATACCGGTAAATGGGCCGTAATACAGCAAGGCATGAGCGACCAAAGCAGTACCGCCCGCCGCTACCACTGGCACTCGGAACAGCTTACCTCTTTTGTTGATGACCCGCATACCAGCATCTACGGAAAAAACAACGGCTATATATTAAACATGGCCGATAAGCAGGCCGATAGCAGCCGAACAGGTATAATGCAGATAGCCGCGGAGCAACCAGATAGGATGTTGAAGGAAATAAACAAGCTGGTAATGCCCAATCATCATGAGGTAAAAGCAAAAGATGTAGACTTGAAACGGTTAGGCGCGGTGTTATGGCTGGCGCACGAAAAGCAGCCAAAAGATTTTGAGGAGTTGATATTACTGCAAGGTTTAGGACCGCGAACGCTGCAATCTTTAGCGTTAGTAAGTGAGGTAATTCATGGCACACCATCCCGCTTCAAAGACCCGGCGAGGTTTTCATTCGCACATGGTGGTAAAGATGGCCACCCATTCCCCGTTCCTATAAAAGTTTATGACGAAACTATTGGTACTTTGCAAACTGCAATACATAAAGCCAAGCTGGGGCAATCAGAAAAAAGTGAGGCTATAAAACGCCTAACCAACATTGCCCAGGCTGCCGAAAAAGATTTTACTCCCAACGCCAACTTTGACCAGGTTATTGAAAAAGAAAGAAATGAATCATGGAAATATGGCGGCCGTACCGTATTTGGTAAAGCAAAGCCACCGGTTCAGCATCAATTAAAACTATTTTAAAGAGGCAAATATTTTATTGGCTTCTTCTAAATGACCTTCCAGTTTAGGAATAGTTTTCTTTGCAAAATGATTTACAGTTACATCGGTATTATCAGCAGCAGCTTTAAATACTTCAACGGCTCTTTTATGGTCGGCAACCATTGCCTGCATGTATTCTTTATCAAATTCTGCACCTGCTTTTTTTGACAAACTGGTTATTAAGTGCAGGTGTTCCATTGTTAAAGTATCACTTGTGTTCACTTTTTTACCAGCAGCAAGTTTTTTCAATTCGTTACCAACAGCGGTATGATCTGTGATCATCATTTTGGCAAAATCAATAACCTTGGCATTTTGCGATTGCTTTTCGGCCAGCAGGGACAGTTTTACCTCCGCGTTGCCAGATTCAACTCCATTCTTTATTAACGATATACCGGTATCATCAACCAGGGTCCTATCATTGTAATTTTTGCCTCTCCGGGTATCGTTACAGGCTTGTGCCGCAAATAGTACCACTAATGTAATAGCAATGCAAAATGATTTTTTCATTGTAAATATTAAGCTTATAATAGTGGTACAACAAATTTTGCACCATACGGTTTATAATATTTACAATGTCTTCTTGTGTCATGGTGCTTGTCGAACCATTATGCTAAATTCCGGCCTGCATTAATAATACCATATACTGTACGTATTACCAGCTTATTATAAATTCCAATTAACTCCTCGTCGTTAGTTTTATTTAAAAGAGCAAGTGCGTAATGCTGGATAATTACTAAAGGCAAAACAATTTTCTCGCGTATGGCAATTGAACGGCTTTCTACAGGGAACTCTTCCATTAAAACTTTAGAGTCGGTCAGTTCCAGCAATAGGTTTTTGGTTAATTCAAATTCATCGCGCAGGCCTTTCCAAAACTCGCCAAACCTGGCATCCTTTTCCAAATATGCCGTAACCCTAAAATCTGATTTTGACATCGACATCATACAGTTATCTACCATAGTTTTGAAAAATCCGGAAGAGCGATAAAGGTCTTTAACCTCTTTCCAGCTCCCGCTATCTTTCATTTTCTTTAATGCTGCACCTACTCCGTAAAAACCAGGAATGCTTTGTTTTAATTGGCTCCATGAGGTTACAAAGCTAATTGCACGCAAATCTTCAAGCTTCATCTTAGCACCTGCATTACGCTTGGTTGGCCTGCTGCTGATATTGATATGCGACAATAATTTAAGCGGACTAAATTTTTCCAGATACTCTACAAATAAAGGATCTTCTCGCAGGCTTAAGAAAAGTTTATGGCTTTCATCAGCCATTTCAGATATCAGGGCTTTATGCCTATCATCCAGCAGATCCTGATGGTTAGGATGCAATGCCGAAGTTATGCCGGCATTTATCAGTTGCTCGGTATTAAACCTTGCCGTTTCTACAGACCCATATTGTGAGCTAACCGTTTGCCCTTGTATGGTCAGTTGAATACTTTCGTTAGCTATCTCTTTACCCATTGAAGCATAAAAGCGATGCGTTTTACCACCGCCACGTGCAGGTGGGCCACCTCTACCATCAAAAAACGCAAGTGCAATACCGTGTTTTCGTGCTATAGCAGTAAGTTCAACTTTAGCCTGATAGATAGACCAATTAGCCATCAGATAACCACCATCCTTAGTACTATCGCTAAAGCCCAGCATTATAGTTTGCTTGTTTCCGCGTCTTTTTAAATGTGTTTTGTAGAATGGATGGGTGTATAATTTTTCCATTACATCACCTGCATGCTTTAAGTCGTTTACTGTTTCAAACAGCGGCATAAAGTCAACACTTAATTTATCCTTTTCCCACCCGCTCCATAAAAACAGGTCAATAAGCTGCAGTATATCAGTTGCCTGCTGGCAATTACTAATAATAAAACGTTGACAACCCTTTTCGCCATTACTCTGCTGAATTTGTTTCATCAGCCTGATGGTATTAAGCGTATCGCGGGTCATGTCATCTTCAGTTGCCGGGCACTTAAAATCAGCCTGGTTAAACGGAAGGCTTTTTATTTTAGCTTCTTCACTTTGGTCATGGTAATCTTTTGGTACGCCTGTATATATATTTTTAGTACAGTATTTAAATACATCGCGTAAAACCCGGCTATCCTGCCTTATATCCAGTGTGGCAAAGTATGATCCAAATAGCTGCACTTTTTGTATCAGGTTATCAACAATATTTACAAAAAGGCTATCATGGTCGGTAACGAGCGTTTCCCTCATTGATTTAAGCAGACCAAGCATTTCTGGCTGCAGATCTTTAGGTTTATTCTGTACATTAAAGGCATTTTCATAAAGCAGCTTTTCAAGCGCGGCAATATTATCAGCAAAACCTCTAAAGGTAATACGGCGTTTTAATACTCTAAAATCCCGGTAGTAGCAACGGAAAATTATCTGTCTTAATATGGATGCAACCTCACGTGTGGTTTCGGTAGTTACGTTGGGGTTGCCATCCCTGTCGCCACCTGGCCAAAAACCCAATTCTAAAATCTGGTGACCACCATCTAATTCAAACTCTTCTTCTAATTTTGATTGTATGCCAGACAATGCATGGTAAAATATGTTCTCCAAGAACCAAACCAGGCTAACCGCTTCATCTACAGGTGTTGGCGATGTTTTATTAAAGAAAGGCGTTTTACCCAGTTGCTGTAACAAAACATCAATATTAGTAATATCATTGGTTTTAAGGGCTTCTATCAGATCAGTCATGATACCCAGAACCGTACCCGGATAAAACTGGGTTGGGTGTGCAGTCAATACCAGTCTTAGCGAAAAATCCTTCAATTGTTCACTAATTTTTTTGCGGGCATGCTCACTTACCGATGCCTGCTGAATTAAGCTTTGCAGTGTACCCGAATCATCAGAACGGCCCACCTTACTAAAAGATGAATCTTCAATAGCGTCAAACAAAACTACTTGTCTTTCAATATATTGAATAAACCTGAATAAACGGTTTATTTGTTCCTTATGGTCAATATCGGGCACATACTTTTTAAAGAAAGATTCAATTATACTTGCCGGTGATGAGTTTTTTGCCGCCCCTTTATCGCAATGCGAACTAAAAAAAGGCAATAATATACCTGTATCCTTAACCTGGTAAAAAGGAAGTGTTTGAAACAAACTATTGTATAATTCAAAACGTTTTACAACTTCGTAATTAAATGTTGTTTCTCTTTGAGTGAGCCTTTGAGTTGATGGCATAACAGTACAGGTTAGCAAATTAAAATATTCCGGCAAGCCGGGCTTTACGGCGTGAATTTAGTTATCTAAAATCTATTTAAGGGCAATAACTGAAAAATTAATAACATTTAAACCACTTTAATGCAATATTGGTTATTGAAACACCTACAAACTTTATTTGTTTATTTTTGCTCAATAATAATACCGCAGAATTACCTTATACATGAACAATTATAAAAGAGAAATAAAAAGCTTTTTTTACAGCCAGTATTTTTCTGACGGTTTGCGCATATCTGCCGGTATTTTGCTGCCATCGTTAGTGATGATGCAATTGGGTAATTTTAACCTGGGCCTCACCCTCTCTCTGGGCGCATTATGTATATGCACTATTGATAGCCCCGGCCCTGTATCACAAAAGCGTAATGCAATGGCCATTGGTAATTTATGCCTTTTTGCTGTAGCTATGATAACCGGCTTTGCCCGGCTTAACGTTTACGCACTTGGATTAGAGATTACGCTATTCTCCTTCATATTTTCCATGTTTAATGTGTACGGCAACCGGGCTGCATCTGTAGGTACAAGTTCGCTGCTGATAATGATATTTATGTTGGATAAAGACATACCTCCGCGGGAGCTGCCCCTGTTTTGCGTTACTGTTTTAGCAGGCGGTTTGTGGTATATGGCTTTCAGTATGATATTTTTTGGCATACGCCCTTATCGCGCGGCCCAGCAAACGCTGGGTGAAAACGTTGCCGACATTGCCAGATTTTTGCGAATTAAGGCAGACTTTTACAGGCCAGAGGTAGATATTGATGAGAATTACCGCAAGCTGGTGTTGCAACAAATAAAGGTAAGCAATCATCAGGATGCTGTTCGCGAACTGCTTTTTAAAAGCCGACTGATGGTAAAGGAATCAACCGCTGCAAGCCGGATACTGGTACTTACATTTATTGACCTGGTTGATATGTTTGAGCAAATAATGGCTACTCATTATGATTATGCCTATATACGCGAAAAGTTTAAAGATACGGGGGTGTTACATGAGATATCAGATTTTTTGAATCATGTAGCCGATGAGCTGGATAATGTTGGCTATTCCATTCTTGCCAATTCAAGGCCCGAAAAAACAAGTAATCTGGGGTTTAGACTGGAGCAATTAAAGCTAAAAATTGACGAAGTTGGTGTAGATGACAAAGAAACAAGCAACCTGGTGTTAAAGAAGATTTTGATAAACCTGCGCGACTTAACTAAAAGCATATCAAACATTTATAAATACTATCACTCCAAAGCGTCTGAAAGTTTAATTGGCACTCCAGACGATGATGTTGAGTATTCTAAATTTGTCACCCATCAGGATTATGCACCCCATATTATTTTTGATAACCTTTCGTTAAAATCAGCTACTTTTAAACATTCGTTAAGGGTATCATTAGTTTGTTTAATAGGTTATATCACCTCTAAATATATCTCATTAGGCGGCCATAGCTATTGGGTGTTGCTTACCATTATAGTGATACTAAAACCCGGCTTTAGTCTTTCAAAACAGCGTAATTATCAAAGATTGATAGGAACCATTGGCGGCGGTGTAATAGGTATATTGATACTAACTTTTATACCCGACAAAACCGTACAATTTATATTACTGGTGGTATTGATGGTAGGTGCATACAGCTTTTTAAGGCTAAACTATGTAGTGAGCGTTATTTTCATGACACCTTATGTGCTGATACTGTTTAAGTTTTTAGGACTTGGTCAGATCAACATTTTCCAGGAGCGCATTATTGATACGCTTATAGGATCAAGTATAGCACTTGTTGCCAGTTATATTATATTCCCTACATGGGAATTTGAGCAGATAAAAGAAACGTTAGAGTCGGTTATTACGGCTAACATCAACTATCTTAAAAAAATATCAGAAAGCATTGCAGGCAAGGAAGTAAGCATTACTGAGTATAAGCTTGCCCGCAAAGATGTTTATGTAAACTCGGCCAACTTATCTGCCACTTTTGAGCGCATGACATCTGAACCCAAAAGCAAACAGCGCAACATTAAAGATATTCACAAGTTTGTGGTACTGAACCATATCCTGTCGTCATATACAGCTAATATAGCTTCGGCACTGATAAGAACGGGCCCTCAGAAACCACATGCTGATACATTAAAGCTGGTTAAACGCAGCATTGCCGTATTAAAAGAAACAAATAAAAAACTTAAAGGTGAAACTATTACCTCACCTGCCGCTAAGCCGGAAACTGTTAAAGCCGAAGTTATAAAACCAGAAACTGAAAAGATACCGCTTACGGCAGATGATATACTGATGAAGGAGCAACTGGGCTTTATTAATAAAATTAGCATTGATATAGCCAAGGTAACAGAGAATGCCTTAAGGTAAAGAGTGGTTCGTGCACCATCGCATGCAAAGTTGTTATGCATGGGCTATGAGATTGCCGCGCTGCGCTCGCAATTGACAATAAAATTTAAGGTGACTGCCTCTTACAATAAATCATTAGCCAAATTGGCTAATTCGCTCCTCTCCCCTTTTTGCAGAGTAATGTGGGCATACAACGGATGTCCTTTGGCCTTATCTATCAGATAAGACAGGCCATTACTTTCCGCATCCAGGTACGGGGTATCTATCTGGTAAATATCACCTGTGAATATAAATTTACTATTTTCGCCAGCGCGTGATATAATAGTTTTCACTTCGTGGGGTGTAAGGTTCTGCGCTTCATCAACAATAAAAAATATCTTGCTTAGTGTGCGCCCACGTATAAAGGCCAGCGGGGTGATGGATATTTTATCATTTGCAACCAATTCATCAATTTTTGCCTGCATCTTTTCATCTTCGGCAAACTGGTCTTTAATAAATTTAAGGTTATCCCAAATGGGCGCCATATACGGGTCTATCTTTGATTTAACATCGCCGGGCAAAAAGCCTATATCCTTATTACTTAAGGGTACAATTGGGCGGGTAACAAATATTTGGCGGTAATGCTTACGCTGTTCCAGCGCGCTTGCCAGCGCTAAAAGCGTTTTACCGGTACCTGCATTGCCCTGTATGGTTACCAGTTTAATATCCGGGTGCAGCAGTGCATGTATGGCAAAGGCCTGTTCTAAATTGCGGGGATAAATGTTAAGGGCAGGCTGCTCGGTCACTCTCTCTGCCTGGCCGCTTTGCGAATTGTAAAAGGCAGATGCTGTACCATTTTTACTGTTTAATACATAAAACTGATTACCGGCTTTGGGTTCTATTTCCAGTTCTCCTCCGGTAAGGGTATCATTTTTATTTAGTTTGCCCAGCAGCTTTTCGCTTACTTTGTTTAGTACAGTTTTGCCGCTATAAAGTTCATCAAGGTTTTTAACCTTACCTGTTTCATAATCCTCAGCATTAAGGTTAAGTGATTTTGCCTTTAGCCGCAGGCATATATCTTTTGAAACCAGTATTACTTTTCTATCAGGGTGCTCAAACTGCACACCCAGGGCGGCGTTTAATATGCGGTGGTCTATTTTTTCTGAACCAAAAACAACTTCGGCATCGGCACTGCTGTTCTTTACATCCATTATCACCTTAAAACAGCCTTTACTTTTGCCGTTAAGCGGAAGCCACTGATTAATGAGGCGGTTACGCGACATATCATCCATTAGCCTGATAAAACTGCGGGCCTCAAAGTTACGGGTATCGTTACCGCTCTTCATATTGTCCAGCTCTTCCAGCACCTGTATGGGGATAGCTACATCATGCTCCTGGAAATTTTCAAACGCGTTATGATCATATAGGATAACCGAGGTATCCAGTACAAATATTTTTTTCTTCCTGTCCAATTTATCAGTAGTATCCTTTATCATAGAACACTAAAGTAGGGTTTTTGGTTGGGAGTAATTGAAAATATTGGTAAAGTTGTAAGGGAAAATACTAAGTTAAAACAGTCGCCCGGCCTATGGAGCGGATAGTAAAAGTGTAAGGAATGGCTTTAGCCACATTCACCTGTTTGGCTAAAGCCAATATCATTTTGCATTTAACCGTTGACTAAAGTCAACGGCAATCAAGAAACATTAAAACTGTGGAACTATGGCTTAGTTGACTCACCCGGTCTTTCCTTCGCTCGACCGCCAGCATATTGTAGTCGGGGTGAGTTAATTGCCGAGGAGCTTATTCGACTATCTTCCGAACACCTGTAGGCTGGAGCCAAACGATGGCAGAGAATATTAGATATATCATTGCCGTCCCATTTATGGGGCGGATAGTAAAGTGTAAAGAATGGCTTTAGCCACATTCATCTGTTTGGCTAAAGCCAATATCATTTGCATTTAACCGTTGACTAAAGTCAACGGCAATCAAGAAACATTAAAACTGTGGAACTATGGCTTAGTTGACTCACCCGAGGAGCTATTCAACTATCTTCCGAACACCTGTGAGCTGGGAGTCGAGCGACGGCGGCATTTAAACTATGATGGTTCGCAGGTACTGACAATTTGCTATGCCAAAAACCTTATAAAATCGAAAACGGAAGCTTCCTCTTTCGATTCTTCTTCCGTTTCCTGACCTCATGAATGACCATAGCCACTCAGAAGCTAACAAGTTTTGTGTAAATTAACCGACCTGATCTTCTCTTTGTTATTGCTAACGCTGATTCATCTTTATTACTTTGAATGCTGATATAATCAAATGTTGACTTAATGCGGACTTTGTCTGTCTCCTTGCGGAGGTAACTCCATCAATATCGTTTAACTCCGAACACTATCCTTCTTCCTTGCGGTTTCCGGTTAGGTCATTGTATCTTCGATAATTGATTTTGTCAATCTCCCTAGGGGAAGTCGACTCTGTCGTTATCTGTACAACGTTGATTAATCATATTCATAGTGAATGCTGATTGCTCATTGTTTGCTAACGCCGATTGCTTCATGGTCATTATTTCTTCTGCGTTTCTCCGTAAAGTATTGCAGTGTTAATAATACCTCTTTAATTAATTCCGAGTTAAACTACTTTCGTCTTTTATTCTCTTTATTAATTCAGGCACTTCCCTGATCTTTAGTTCCCCCGAAGGTTCACCCGAATTCAGTTTCTGTAATCCTGTAAGGCTGTCAAAGTACGTCGTTCTTGTTAATTACAATATAGGGACTATTAGGATATCTGTCAAGTATTTTTTTATTTTTATTTTTAACATGTTATTAACATCAATCATACAGTTATTAACACACTGTACGTATTGATATTAAGCTAATTCATTTTAAAAATCGGAGCTTATAAACAAGTGTATTATTAACAATAAGAGTTTCCACTCTTGTATTAATTCAATTAAAAAAAGCGTAAAATTCAAAAAATTAAATTTTCTCTGTTAAATGCTTCCAATATCTTTTAGGAACATGGCGTACATGCAGCTTAGTATTTTTCCTTGATGTGATGTTTACACTATGAAAATAGCTCTTCCACAAGTGCTGATAAATAACCTCCTCTTCGCAAAAGGCTGCCATTACTTCGCTGGGTTTGTTGCTTGTAGCAAAATCCAGCGTTATATACTGGGTATCGTGCAGGTCATAATAAACACCGTAAAGCCGTTTCATATCATAAATTATCCAGCGCTGGTCGGCATAACGACTTTTAAAATGACGAATAAGTAGCGGCAGTACGTTAAAGTCGGGCTCAACGGTAGCATAAAAGGTTTCGTCCTTTAATTTCTGAAATCGTACAAAAGCCTCCATCCTATGCTTTTCGCGCCGAACCATGCGCACCATTTCTGATACGCGCATTACAAATTTGTTCCCGTAATCCTCTTCAATATTTTGCCCGGCATCAAACGCATACCTAATATAACCTAACAATATATTCTCTTCACCATCCATTTCGGCTAAATGGGCGGCATATAGTCGCTGCACCCCCATCGGAGATAATTTCAATTTTAATCCTTTTAGCACACGGGTAGCGCGCACCTCATCAGTAATTACATTTATTACCTGCTCAAACATGGCTTTGGTATGCTTATCTGCCTTCGCCAGTTTTACATAGCCCAGTTTATGTTCATATACTTCAAACACGGCAGTGAGCAGGCCCTCAAATGTGCCATCATATAATAAGGTAGTGGTCATGTTAAAAAAGGCTTAGCTGGGTTTGTGCATTTTTTAGGTATTTGCTTTGCGATGCAGCCAGTATAAACTGCTTAATGTTGTTACCCGTAAGGTCACGCCGTTCAAATTCGTTGCTTTTGCAGGTAATGAAATACTTAGCCCGGTTAATGCTCACTCCCATTTTTTTAAGCTGATCCCAGTTAAGTTTACCAAATATGCGTGCGCTTACAATTTTTTGTGCCGATAATAGCCCAATGCCCGGTACGCGCAATATCATTTGCAGATCGGCCTTGTTTACATCTATCGGAAAAGTCTGCATATTACGGATGGCCCAGCCCAGTTTAGGGTCAATATCCAAATCAAGGTGTGGCTGCTGAGTGTTCACTATTTCGTTAACATGAAAACCGTAAAACCGCATCAACCAATCGGCCTGATAAAGCCGGTTCTCGCGCACCATAGGTACTGATGTATTTAAGGCTGGCAACCGCTTATCTGCCAGTACCGGTACATAACCCGAGTAGTAAACCCGTTTTAAATTAAAGTTCTTATAAAAGTAATTGGCAGATTGCAACACCTGGCTATCATTCTCGGGCGTAGCACCTATAATTACCTGTGTGCTTTGCCCGGCGGGTGCAAATATCGGGGCCTTTTTAAAAAGCTTTTTTTCTTCGGTATGTTGAATAATAGCGTTTTTTAAATATCCCATTGGTTTTATCATATCAGCCTGGTTTTTATCAGGCGCCAATAGCTTTAGTCCTGCTTCAGTTGGCATTTCCAGATTAACGCTCAGACGATCAGCATACAGGCCGGCCTCGTTCATTAATTCATCACTTGCACCGGGGATGGATTTAAGATGAATGTAGCCGTTAAAATTATGCTCGGTACGCAGTTTTTTAGCAATACGAACTAAGCGTTCCATAGTATAATCAGCATCTTTAAAAATACCCGAGCTTAAAAACAGGCCCTCTATATAATTGCGGCGGTAAAAGTTAATGGTTAGGTCAACCACTTCCTGTACCGTAAACGCGGCGCGTTTGATATCATTGCTTTTGCGCGATACACAATAAGCGCAATCAAAAATGCAATGGTTGGTCAATAATATTTTTAACAGGGATACACATCGTCCATCCTCTGTGTACGAATGGCATATACCATTACTGGCATTTCCTAAACCTTTATTTTCGTTTTTACGCTTACTGCCGCTTGATGCACATGATACATCGTACTTGGCTGCATCTGCTAAAATATTCAATTTCTCTGTTATCCTGTCCACATTCATATCAATTCAAAATTACTAATATTTTTAGTAATTGATATGATCGGAATAAAATATATCTTAAACGTTTGAGAAATATTAGAGGGAGAAACACAAAGAGTAATAGACCATAGTAATAAAATAAGCCTCTGTGTACTTTGTATCTTCTTACTTAGTGTCCTTTGTGGTTAAAATGGATACAAATAACTAAAAACCCTACTCCATAAAACTATGATGATGCTCTACAGTTTCTGGCTGTATAATTACAAAGCGCACTAATTGCCACTCCTCTTTTACAGTTGCCCGTATACGATCAATGGCTATGTTCAAATCCTGTGTATCAATATCGTCCTTAAAGTTGATAATCAGCATTAGCAAGATTTCTTCTGGCGATTGATAGGTTGACAAAATGTGCATCACCTTTGACACCGACGGATCGCGCTCAACCAACTGGCAAATTTTAGTTTTTGTTTCAGGCGCTATACCTTCACCCATTAACAAGCTGCGGCTTTCGCGGGCCAATATGGCCGATACAGCAACCAGCACCAGTCCCACTAATATAGATGCCACACCATCCAAATAAGGCAAATGGTATTGATGATTTAGAAAAGTACATATTAATACAATAAACAACCCGGCTACGGCTGCGCTATCCTCAAACAGTACCAGAAAATTTGACGGATCTTTGCTTTTAACAACGGCTTCCCACCAGGGCGTTTCTCCGCGGGCCTGGTTAAAATGTTTGGCGGCTACTATTAATGATGCACCTTCAAATATTATAGACAGGCCCAATACTATATAATTAATGGCAGGGTCCTCCAAAGATTCGGGGTGCGATATATGTACCACTCCCTGGTAAATAGATATTCCTCCGCCTAAACCAAAAATAAGGATAGATACAATAAACGACCAAAAGTAAAGCTCCTTGCCATAACCAAACGGATGCGTGGCATCGGCTTTCTTTTTGCTTTGGTGCAAACCCAGCAGTAATAACAATTCATTAATAGTGTCAACAACAGAGTGTATACCTTCGGCTATCATGGCGCCGCTGTTACTTATGCTTCCTGCTATAAATTTGGTAATAGCAATTAACATGTTAGCTAAAAGAGCGCTGTAAATTGATGTTTTTGAAGATGCCATGCTTATATGTATGGTAATAAATTTAGCGGGGTAATGTTTTAAGCAATTACATTTAGATAGTAAATAGTAATTGATAATTCTTTATTAAATTTGATACTACATACAATTACCATGGCAAACGACTCTCTTTGTGAACACTTAAGCGCAATTACCCAGGTTAAAATAAGCGACGAGTTGGTTTGCGAAGAGTGTATTAAAATTGGCAGCGACTGGTTCCACCTACGCACCTGCCAAACCTGCGGAGTTACGCTTTGCTGCGACCAGTCAGAGCATCAGCACATGACCAAACATTACCATAAAACACAGCATCCGGTAATAGCTTCGGCCCAACCCGGCGAGCGTTGGTTATGGTGCTATCCTGATGAGTTATTTGCAGAATATTAATTGCCCAATTTATTTGAAATTTGTATTCATTCTAAATTTCAAAAATGACTTTTTTAAAGACTAAAAAGTTCAGTTAGTGCTACATAGTGGGTAACTTGCACCATGGATAATTTTTTGGCCGCGCGCTCACAAATGGCGCTCTCCCTGGGCTTTCACATCATATTTTCCTGTATAGGCATGGTAATGCCATTTTTTATGGCCGTATCGCATTATTTATGGCTTAAAACTAATAACCCGGTATATAAAAACGTAACCAAAGCCTGGAGCAAAGGCGTGGCTATCTTTTTTGCTACCGGGGCAGTATCGGGCACTGTACTTTCTTTTGAGCTTGGCCTGCTTTGGCCAACTTTTATGAAACATGCCGGTCCTATATTCGGGATGCCCTTTTCGCTGGAAGGAACAGCTTTCTTTATTGAGGCCATAGCGCTGGGATTTTACCTTTACGGATGGAACAGGTTTAACAAATGGTTCCATTGGTTTACAGGTGTGGTGGTAGGCATCAGCGGTATAGCCTCCGGGATATTAGTAGTATCTGCAAATAGCTGGATGAATAGCCCCACCGGGTTTGATTTTATAAATGGCAAGTACACCAACATTGACCCTATAAAGGCAATGTTTAACCCGGCGTGGTTCTCGCAGGCGCTGCACATGTCAATAGCCGCGTTTGCTGCTACCGGTTTTGCCGTGGCGGGCGTGCATGCGCTAATGATTGTGAGGAAAATGAATATAAACTTCCACAAAAAAGCTTTCAGGATAGCGGCTGTGTTTGGTGTTGTAGCCAGTATACTGCAGCCACTAAGCGGCGATATCTCTGCAAAGATGGTAGCCAAAAGACAACCGGCCAAGCTGGCGGCTATGGAGGCGCATTTTAAAACGGAAGAATATTCTCCTTTAATAATTGGCGGCATACCCGATGTTAAAAACAAAAAGGTAAACTACGCGCTTGAACTGCCTGGCCTGCTAAGCTTTATGGTGCATGACAATTTTAAAACACCCGTAACAGGCCTTGACCAGATACCCGAGAAAGACCAGCCGCCAATTGCTGTTACCCACTATTCTTTTCAGCTAATGGTAGCGTTAGGCATGCTAATGATGACTATTGGGGTTATTTATTTTATAGCGCTCATTAAAAAGCGAGATTGGTTTAATAAACACTGGTTTTTGCGGTTATTTATAGCTGCCACCCCTATTGGCTTTATTGCCGTTGAAGCCGGGTGGACGGTAACCGAAGTTGGTCGCCAACCTTGGATCATACAAGGCATTATGCGCACTAAAGATGCCGTAACACCCATGCCGGGTATTGGTTACTCGTTTTACCTTTTTACGGCCGTTTATTTAACGTTAAGCATTGTGGTTATATTTCTGCTTTACAGGCAAATAAGAATGGTACCCCAAATTTACGATACCACTAACCCCATGCACACTAAAAATTAATATATGTTGATGCTTTATGTTGTGATACTATTTTTATGGCTGGCCCTATTGCTTTACCTGGTAATGGGTGGTGCCGATTTTGGCGCGGGCATTATTGAAATGTTTACATCAAACGCCAATAAATCGCGCACCCGCCGTATTATGTACAACGCCATTGGGCCAATATGGGAAGCTAACCACATGTGGCTTATTATTGCTATTGTAATACTATTTGTGGGTTTTCCGGTTATTTATACAACCATGTCAACCTATCTGCATATCCCATTGGTTATTATGCTAATGGGGATTATTGCCCGTGGTACCGCCCTAACCTTCAGGAACTATGATGCCGTGATTGATGATATGCAGAAGGTATATAACAAAATATTTGTTTACTCCAGCTTTATAACTCCCTTGTTCCTGGGTATTATAGCGGGCAGCGCTGTATCCGGCCGGATAGATCCGCAGGCTGATACTTTTATGGCTGCTTATGTGTATAGCTGGCTCAACTGGTTCTCTGTTGCTATTGGGTTTTTTACCGTGGCGCTTTGCGGATTTTTAGCTGCCATATACTTAATAGGCGAAGCCAACGACGAAGCCGAACGCAAAAGCTTTATCCGTAAGGCCCGGATCATGAATATAGCCGCAGTAGTGGCCGGCGCTGCTGTTTTTATAGCATCAATAACAGAGCATATTCCACTGGTGCAATGGGTTTTCGGCAACGTAATTGGTATAACCGCTGTAAGCGCGGCAAGCATTTCGCTTGTTATGCTTTGGTACTTAATATATCGGGGCAAGCGTTATATTATACGTGTATTGGCCGGTTTCCAGGTTACCATGATATTGTTAACCACTACCTATAAGCATTATCCCAATATCGTTATCCTAAAAAACGGTGGCTATCTTTCGCTCATTGGTGACAGAGGCGCCGATAAAACTATTGAAGCCCTCGGCGTGGCTTTATTAATAGGCAGCCTTTTTATTTTACCTGCATTAATCTATCTGGTATGGAGTTTCCAGCGCAAGCCTAACGGTAGTACAAATCATCATTAAGTGTCATCTTGCTATAAGAATATAAACGTTTCAAAATTGATACAGAATTGCGTTTTATATTTGTTGTATGAAAGTACTTGCCTTAGAGGACAATAAGGAACTGGCGAAGAGTATCTACGATTTTCTTACACTTGCCGGTTATGTTTGTGAATTAGCCGAAACGGTTGAAGTAGCAAAGGATAAACTGCTTTCTTTTTCTTACGATTGCATCCTGCTTGATATTATGCTGCCTGATGGTAACGGACTGGATGTGCTTAATTTTATTAAAACGGAAAATATACAGAGCGGCATACTTATCATATCAGCCAAAGAAGCTTTGGACGATAAAATAACAGGCCTTGAAGGCGGTGCCGATGATTACCTCACCAAACCATTTCACTTATCTGAGCTGCATGCCCGCTTACGTGCTATTTATCGCCGTAAAAGTTTGAATGGTAATAACAGCAATATAATAACGTTCAATGAAATAAGCCTCAATACCGATACTTTTGAAGCTTTTATTAATAATCAGCTATTAGATATCACCCGTAAGGAATTTGAATTACTAATGTATTTTATGGTAAATAAAAGCAGGGTACTTTCACGCCAGGCTATTGCTGCCCACCTTTGGGGAGACTATACTGATAATTTAGCTAACTTAGATTTTGTGTACCAGCATGTTAAAAATCTGCGCAAAAAGATCAGCTTAATTAACGGCGTAGATTATATAGATACAATTTACGGTTTAGGTTACAGATTTAAATCCACCGAAACAGAAATATGAAATTAGTTGACAAGTTAACACTGTGGTTGGTTGGCATTGTGTTTTTGGTAACACCCATTAGTATGGTTATATCATACCACAGTATTAGAGATAACATACGCTCTGCAGAAATTACCCGCCTGCAGGATGTAAATAACAAAGTGGCCGAACAGCTAAAAGCAGGTATTCCGCCGCATAAGTACTTACTTGACCGCCCCATCGCTATAAAACAAATTAGCGCCATGCCTGCTCAAAATACGAAAGCAAGCACCTATCGATTTTACAATACCGAGTTAAAGCGCAACGAGTGCCGCCTTGATGTGGTGTCTTATTATAAAATTAATAATTTAGTTTACAGCGTATCAACTTATAATTACATTACCCGTGGCGAACTAATCATTCAAGGTATGATGCGAGCCCTGGTATGGAAAATGATATTGATCATTGTATTTGTAGCAATTTCCGGCAGGCTTATTTCCCGGTACGTATTATCATCCTTTCAAAAAACGCTCGAAATAATACAAGCCTTTAGTTTAAGACAGAAAGAAAAAATAGCGCTGCCAGTTACCAACACCGCGGAGTTTAAGCAACTTAACTTCTTTTTAAAGAAGATGACCGACATAGCATTGGAGGATTATTTGCGCGTAAAAGAGTTTAGCGAAAATGCATCGCACGAAGTGCAAACCCCGCTGGCCGTTATCCGCAGTAAGCTTGAACTATTATCAGAAACCAATATAGGCGAAAACCAGGCTGTATTAATTGATGATATGCAAAACGCGGTTGAAAAACTGGTAAAGATAAACCGCTCCCTGTTGCTGCTTACTAAACTTGATAATTTTGAGTTTGAGGCCAGTGAAAGTATCAGGTTTTGCCTGATAACTAAACAAGCGCTTGCCTCTTTTGAGAACTGGATACAAATGAAGAACCTGCGCGTAACTACCAATATTGATAATAAGGTATCACTTCAAATTCACTCTGTGTTAGCCGAAATATTGGTAACCAACTTAATAAGTAACGCCATTAGGTACAATATAGAAAATGGGGAAATTGATGTAACATTAACCAGTAATTCACTTATCGTAAAAAACACCGGTCTTCCGCCTGAGATTGAACCTGAGTTGCTGTTTCGCAGGTTCAAAAAAAGCAACCAGTCTGCAGACAGCATTGGCTTAGGACTGTCAATTGTAAAACAAATTTGTACCGTTAACAATTTCAAAGTTTCTTACACTTTTGAAAATGGATTGCACATTTTGCAGGTAAATTTTGCTGAAGTGCAAGAGACCATTGAAGAGTCTGAAGAAAACAGGGAGCTGATTTTTAATGAAAATACAGCACTTGCATAATTTAATTGTCAAAAATCTAATAGAAATAGCAATTTAGTATTAATGCTTCAAGTTTGCTTCAAAATAATATAGTAGTCTTGCTTAAAGATTACTACATAAGTGATTGCAAATTTGGGGTTCTAAATGAAAATACTACAGCCGCTACTTTACTTATCTGTTTTACTTATTACAGATAGTGCACAAGCACAACAAAAACTCACTCTAAAAGATGCCATACAGCAAGCTGTTGATAATTATGGTATAGTAAAGGCCAAAGCCAATTATGCCAAGGCATCAAAAGCAAGTGTAACACAGGCCAAGCGCGACTATTTGCCTAACTTAAATATTAGTGCACAGCAAGATTACGGCACAATAAACGGCCAAAATGGTCCACTTTACAGCTTTGGTGGAGCTGTAGCCTCATCTGGTCTTGCACTTAGTAATCAAAACTGGAATGCTGCTTTTGGCTCGCTTTATCTTACTAATGTTAACTGGGACTTTTTTGCTTTTGGCCGTGCCAAAGAAAAGGTTAAAACAGCACAAGCGGCAGCCGCCCGTGATAGTATCGATCTGCAGCAGGAGATCTTCCAACAAAAGGTAAGGGTTTCTGCAGCCTATTTAAATTTGCTGGCATCGCAAAGGCTCACCGCATCGTACCGTAAAAATTTAAGCAGGGCTGATACTTTCAGGCAGGTAGTAATTTCAAGGGCAAGGGGCGGCCTTATACCTGGTGTTGATTCATCACAGGCTAATGCCGAAATATCCAGTGCAAAAATACTGCTTACCCAGGCGCTTGATGCCGAACAGCAACAAGCAAAAAACCTTGCTGTACTTATTGGTACCGATAATTATAATTTCACATTAGATAGTTTATTTATAACCCGCGTACCGGCCGATATCAATGCTGCCCAATCGCCTGATGTGATAAACAATCACCCTATATTAAACTACTACAAAAGCCGGATAGATGTAAGCGACAGGCAGACGGCTTATTATAAAACTTTTAACTACCCGGTATTCTCTCTGGTAGGTGTTTTTCAAACAAGGGGCTCGGGGTTTAGCAGCACTTATGGTGCAGACCAAACCGCTTATTCAAGCAATTATACCGATGGCATTAAGCCAACCCGATCTAATTATTTAATAGGTGTAGGTGTATCATGGAACTTAACTCAGCCGTTACGAATATCACAACAGGTTAAATCTCAGCGATATATTAGCCTCGGTTTGCAGGATGAGTATAATCAAACCAAGCTGGAACTTAACGCTCAGCTAAATCTGTCAGATACGAGAATTAAAAATGCCCTATCAAACTATCGCGAGGTGCCGATACAAATAAGTGCAGCATCAGATGCATGGGTACAAAAATCGGTAATGTACAAAAACGGACTCTCTAATCTGGTTGATGTAACGCAGGCCAGGTATGCTTTGATACGCGCCGAAACAGACAGAGACATTGCCTACAATAATGTGTGGCAGGCGTTACTGCTAAAAGCAGCAGCAGCGGGCGATTTTAATCTATTTATAAATGAACTTTAATCTACAATAATGAATTTAATTCGTTTTGCGCTACGTAAACCTATTACAATAATGGTATTGGTTGCCGGCTTGCTGTTCTTCGGGATAAAGTCTGCAACAACTATAAAGGTTGATATTTTTCCAAAGCTCGACCTGCCTGTTATTTATCTTTCGCATCCTTTTTCGGGTTATACACCAAACCAAATGGAGGCCATGTTTAGTAAGCAGTATATAAATATATTACTGTTTGTAAATGGTATAAAAAGTATCGAGTCAAAAAACATACAGGGCCTAACCCTGATGAAGATAAACTTTTATCCAGGCACCAACATGGCGCAGGCAGCGGCAGAGGTAAGCGCATTTGCCAACAGAATTCAGGCAATTTTTCCGCCGGGATCTAACCCGCCTTTTATTATTCGTTTTGATGCATCAACATTGCCGGTTGGCCAGCTTATATTAAGCAGTAAAACACGCAGCAACAACGAATTGCTTGATATGGCCAACGTATATGTAAGGTCTTCTTTTACTCAAATACCCGGCCTTGTTACACCCTCGCCATTTGGCGGTAACATCCGTACCGTAGTAATAAAGGCTGATCCGAGTATGATGCGCTCCCATAACTTAACTATCGATCAGTTGGTCGAGGCTTTAAGGGTTAACAATCTTACCGCTCCATCAGGTAACGTGCGCATAGGCGATAAAAATTATATCACCCCAACCAATACAACCGAACATACCATTAAGGATTTTGAAACCATTCCATTATTTAAAGGCGGAGTACAAAATCTTTACTTGAAAGATGTTGCCAGTGTTGAGGATGGTGCCGATGTTACCGCGGGTTACGGCTTGGTTAACGGCAAAAGATCTGTATACCTTAGTATAGCAAAAAATGCCGATGCATCTACATGGGAAGTGGTGCAGAAGTTAAAAAAAGCTATCCCAAAAATACAGGCCCAACTACCTGATGATGTTAAGATAAGCTACGAGTTTGACCAATCTACCTACGTTATTAACTCGGTAAAAAGTCTACTTACAGAAGGCGCTATTGGTGCTTTACTTACCGGCTTAATGGTATTAATATTCTTAGGTGATGTAAGGGGCGCTTGCATTGTAATATTAACCATACCTATAGCAGTCATATCATCGGTACTATTCCTGACCCTTTTTGGGCAAACCATCAATATTATGACACTGAGCGGCCTGGCACTGGCCATAGGTATACTGGTTGATGAAAGTACAGTAACCATTGAAAATATACACCAGCATTTTGATATGGGTAAGCCAAAGGCCCTGGCCATTTGGGATGCCTGTAAAGAGATCGCTTTCCCTAAGCTGCTTATATTGTTTTGTATTTTGGCTGTGTTTGCACCGGCATTTACCATGGGGGGCATACCCGGATCATTGTTCCTGCCGCTGGCGCTGGCAATTGGTTTCAGCATGATCATATCATACTTTTTGGCACAAACCTTTGTACCGGTAATGGCCAACTGGATAATGAAGGTTAAACATCATAAAAAGCCAGACGGCCAGGAAATGACCGATGATGAAGAGTTTAAAGCAGCCGGATTTGATGCAGATAGCGAGCACAATACCTGGGCACAGAAAAAAGCTTTAGTTGAGCGTGCAGACAGTAACCACAACGGGAAGGTTAGCATGTTTGAAAAGATAAGACAGCGTTACATGCGCTTTATTGACCGCCTTATGCCTATGCGCAAGCCTATTGTAATTGGTTACCTGCTCCTTACCATACTGGCAGCCGGTTTAATGATGAACAGCATTGGGCGCGATGTATTACCTAAAGTAAATGGAAGCCAGTTTCAGGTACGACTACGAGCTGCTGAAGGTACTCGTATAGAACGCACCGAAGAGAAAACGCTGCATGCAATTGCAGCCATAAAAGGCATCACCGGCAAAGACAATGTTGCTATAAGTTCGGCTTATGTGGGTACACACCCCAACCTATTCTCCCTCAATCCTGTATTTTTATGGATGGCGCAGCCAAGTGAAGCGGTTATACAGATAGCATTGAGCGACGATTATCATCCCAACCTGGATGAATTAAAAGAAGAGATAAGACACAGAATTGCAAAAGAAATACCTGACCTGAAACTTTCTTTTGAACCGATAGAGCTGACCGATAAAATATTGAGTCAGGGTTCGCCTACGCCTGTAGAGGTAAGAGTCTCCGGTCGTAATAAAAAGTTGAATGAGGTATATGCCAACAAGCTGATAAATCAGTTAAGTAAAATAGATTACCTGCGCGATGTGCAGCTTGGGCAATCAACCAAATACCCTTCTATAAATGTTGAGGTTGACAGGGTACGCGCTGCGCAGCTGGGGGTTGATATGAATGATATTTCCCGCTCGCTCGTAGCCTCTACCTCATCATCCCGTTATACCGAGAAAAACATATGGGTTGATGAAAAATCGGGCTATACTTATAGTGTACAAATAGATGTGCCTGAAAGTAAAATGGCCAGTATTAGTGACATGGGCGAAACGCCTGTGCTTAGAAACAATAGCCGCCCGGTGCTTAGTGATGTAGCAACATTAACTCCGGGGACAACCTATGGAGAAAATGATAACCTGGGTGCCATGCCTGTACTATCGGTAACAGCCAACTTAAATAACAAGGACCTGGGTTCGGCAACAAAAGATGTACAAAAAGCAATTATCGCCTTGGGCGAGTTGCCAAAAGGACTAAATGTAGAGATGATTGGCCTAAGCCAAACATTAACCGATACCATGGATAGTTTAGAAACCGGGCTAATGATAGCTATTATAGTGATCTTTCTGATGCTGGCCGCTAACTTCCAGTCGTTTAAGGTATCTGCCGTTGTATTGGCAACTGTGCCGGCGGTAATATTAGGATCGCTGGGGTTATTAATGGTATGCGGATCAACACTTAACTTGCAATCATACATGGGAATGATCATGTCTGTAGGGGTATCTATATCCAATGCGGTATTGCTTATTACCAATGCCGAACAATTACGTAAATATAATGGTAACGCTACCTTATCAGCAAAAGAAGCTGCTGCTTTACGCATGCGCCCAATTCTAATGACTGCGTTAGCCATGGTGGTAGGTATGATACCAATGGCCAGCGGTTTAGGTGAAGCGGGCGACCAGTCGTCACCTTTAGGCAGGGCCGTTGTTGGCGGCTTAATAGCCTCAACCTTTGCAGCATTATTAATACTACCACTTGCATTTGCATGGGGACAAGGTAAAGCCACCACACAAAGCGTATCGTTAGATCCGGAAGATGAAGAAAGTAAATATTATGTTAACACAAAAACCAGCCTATAAAGCCTTATGAATAAGTTATCAGCAATAAATATTATAAAAATATTAATGGTTGCAGCCACATTACAAGCTTGCGGCCATACAGAAGCGAAAAAAGCCGAGGTAGAAACAACTCCGGCTCAAGATGTTACTTCCCTTAAAAAAGGTGTATTAAGCACTTCACTTGATATACCCGGCGAATTAATTGCTTATCAGCAGGTTGATCTTTATGCCAAAGTAAGCAGCTTTATAAAAAAACTGAATGTAGATATCGGTTCTGAGGTGAAGGCCGGTCAATTACTTGCCACTATGGAGGCCCCTGAGTATACCTCGCAATTATCGGGTGCACAATCGCGCCTGCAATCGCAGGAAGCCTTATACCTTTCAAGTAAAGCCACTTATGAGCGTTTATTGGAAACCAGCAAAACACCGGGTACCGTATCTCCTAATGAACTTGATTTAGCTCTTGCAAAACAAAAGTCTGATTTTGCTCAGTTAGAATCGGCACGTGCAGCTTCCCGCGAGGTAGGTGACAACAGAAATTATTTGCAGATCCGTGCGCCGTTTGATGGTATAATTACTGCACGTAATGTAAGTGCCGGTGCATATGTGGGCCCAACAGGCAAAGGATCTGATTTGCCTGTGTTTACCTTGCAAGAGCAAAAGAGACTGCGTTTGGCTGTTAGTGTGCCGGAAAGTTATACCGGTGTATTAAATAACAAAGGTGAAATTAGTTTTACTGTTAAGGCTTTCCCTGGTGAGAATTTCACTGCTCGTATAACCCGCCTGGCCGGTGCACTTGATTCACGCTTACGTTCACAACGCACCGAAATGGATGTGATTAATAAAAACAAAAGGTTACTACCGGGCATGGTAGCAGAAGTACACATACCTTTTAGCGGTGCTGATGGAACATTTGTAGTACCTGCTAAAGCAGTGCTCAACTCAACACAAGGTGTTTATGTAATAAAAGTAACTGATAATAAAGCGCATTGGGTACCTGTAAAAACCGGCAGATCAGCTAATAATAAAACAGAAGTTTTTGGTCCGCTTACTGAAGATGACATTATTGTTAAGGCTGCCAATGAAGAGATAAGAGATAATAGTGACATTAAGGTTAATAAACCAACTAAATAAGAACCCTACAACTACCTACCTATAATAAGTAAAAGCCTGCGATTTATGATCGCAGGCTTTGTTGTATATAGCAATTGGGTGACTCTTTATTGCTTACACCTTTCACGAGTAATATCAACTCAATTACATTTTATTTCTTAAAACTATAAAACGTTAACTATGTTAAGTACAAGTAGCGTATCTGATACACTATGTATTTGCTTATAAATTTGATTTATACTGTTGATTTGAAAATTATTGATTAATGTACATATTAGGAATTAACGCCGTGTTTCATGATTCTGCGGCTTGTATCATTAAAGACGGTAATTTACTTGCCGCAACCGAAGAAGAACGCTTTACCCATTTTAAACATGGTAAGCGCCCTGTACCCTTCTCAACATGGGAGCTCCCTTTTCATGCTATTGATTATTGCTTAAAGGTTGCCGGTATCCACATTAATGATATTGACCATATTGCTTATTCTTTTGATCCGTACCTGTTGGTTGGTGAACAATATCGTGGTAAACCAACTATTGAAATCCCATTTGATGAAGGTCGCTCACATTTAAACGATGAATACATTAATCCCTGGGAGCCGTTGTTCCTGTCATCAATTATAAATGCGCCCGGGCAATTACGTGACGGTTATCCGCACCATCTTCAGCAACGCTTTATTGGCTGCAATATTCAACGGGATAAATGGCACTTTGTTGAGCACCACTTATCGCATGCAGCCAGTGCGTTTAACTGCTCACCGTTTAAAACGGCTGCAGTAATGACGGTTGACGGCCGTGGCGAGTTAGCCACAACAACTTATAATATTGGTAATAGGCAACAATTAAATCGTATTGGCCAGGTAAACATGCCGCATTCCTTAGGCATACTGTATGAAAATGTAACTACTCACCTGGGTTTTCTGCATTCTTCAGACGAGTATAAAGTGATGGCGCTGGCATCATACGGTAAGCCTGAATTTACTAAGGACTTTAGAGAAATAATACAGCTAACCGGTAATGGGCAGTATACAATCAATAATCAAAATCTTACAGAGCGCTTTGGCCCTAAACGTTTAAGGCATGAAGAGTTTACTTCGTTCCACTTTAATATAGCACATTCACTACAATTGGTTTTGGAAGAGGCTATGCTTGAGCTTACCGGCTGGCTGCACCAGCAAACACAGGAAGAAAACCTTTGCCTTGCTGGTGGTGTAGCGCTTAATTGCGTAGCAAATGCCCGCATACGCGACAGGGGTGCTTTCAAAAACATTTGGGTACAGCCTGCCTCTGGCGATGATGGTACCGCTTTAGGCGCTGCTCTTTGGGTTGATGCACAGCAACGCAAAACCACTGAGAAAACATTTGTAATGGACCACTGCTACTGGGGGCCTGAATATACAGATCAAGAGATTGAAAAATTACTGAAGCTATGGAAGGTGCCTTACCGTAAGCTCACCAATATTGCCGAAGAAACTGCGGATATACTTGCGCAGGATAAGATAATAGGTTGGTATCAGGGCCGTATGGAGTTTGGGCCGCGGGCATTGGGTAGCCGCTCAATACTGGCATCACCCATAAACCCTGCCATGCAGGCAAGATTGAACGAGGTTAAGGACAGGGAAGATTTTCGCCCTGTAGCACCTGTAGTATTAGAAGAAGAGGCCGGCGAGTGGTTTGAAGGGGCCAGATACTCCCCTTTTATGCTGTTTATTTATGATGTGAAGCCTTGTAAAGCTGATAAAATACCGGCAGTTAGGCATACTGATGGCACAGCACGTATACAAACCATAAATGAGCATCAACATAAAAGTTACTATGATTTATTAAAAGCATTCCACCGTAAAACCGGGGTACCTGTATTAGTAAACACATCTTTTAATACACTGGGTAAACCCATTGTTTGTACACCACGCGATGCCATTGAGTGCTTTTGGTCGTCGCCGTTTGACGCGTTAATTATAGGGTCATTTGCAATTGAAAAACAAATATGATAGTATCTGTTGTAATCCCCACCTATCAGCGTACAGCGTTATTGTCAAGATGTTTAGAGGCCCTTCTGCAGCAAAAGTTTGATAAAGAACAATATGAAATTATTGTGGTGAGTGATGGCCCAGATGCACAAACCAAAAAGATATTTGATGACTTGACCGGATTTGACAAACCTAATTTGAGATATATGTCATTGCCTCAAAAAAAAGGGCCCGCTGCTGCACGTAACTATGGCTGGCTTAATGCCAAAGGGGGCATTATTGCTTTTACTGATGATGATTGCGTGCCGGATGCCTACTGGTTAAACCAAATTGTACAACATTGCAATACAGAGGAAAGTGTAGCCATAACTGGTAAGGTTATTGTCCCGGTGAGCAAACGTCCTACTGATCATGAACTAAACACCGCCAACCTGCAAACTGCAGAGTTTATTACTGCTAATTGCGCCTGCACTAAAAGCGCTTTAGTAAAAGCCGGCGGTTTTGATGAGCAATTCAGTATGGCCTGGCGCGAGGACAGCGACCTGGAATTTAAGCTGATAGATCAGCATATACCTATAAAGCGGATAGATAGCGCAATTGTTATTCACCCTGTACGCAGTTCGGCATGGGGTGTAAGTGTTAAAGAACAAAAGAAAACCATGTATGATGCCTTGCTTTACAAAAAGCACCCACAATTATTTCGTATAAAGGTTAGAAGGATAACATCGCCTATATTGTATTATTTGATTATTGCATCGTTTTTATTTATGCTAACCGGTATTGTTATAAAACAACAGCCTTTAGCTAATATAGGCTTGGTGGGATGGCTTGGCTTTACTACTTTTTTTATAATTAAGCGTTTATATATTACCAAACTGTCATTAAATCACATTACGGAAATGGTTATAACTTCGCTAATTATTCCGTTTATTTCGGTTTTTTGGCAATGGTATGGTGCTGTAAAATACCGGGTATTATTTATTTAAAATAATGAAGCTTGCCTCCTCCGAAATAAAAAAAATTGCCATTTTCAGAGCCTTGCAACTGGGCGATATGCTGTGTTCTATACCCGGCATAAAAGCTTTACGGCATGCCTACCCTAATGCTCATATTACTTTGATAGGCTTGCCGTGGGCAAAATCATTAATGGAAAGATTTGGCGACTATTTTGATAGCTTTATACATTTCCCCGGGTACCCGGGCTTGCCTGAGCAAAAGTTTGATCCGGCTGCCTTTACTGATTTTCTATCAAAGGTTCAAAAAGAGAAATTTGACCTGGCCATACAAATGCAGGGCGATGGTTCAATCATTAACCCTATGGTGGAATTATTTGGCGCTAAGTACATAGCCGGTTATTCAAAAGAAGGGCATTATGCACCTAACAATGGCTTATTTATGCCCTACCCGGATTATGGGCACGAGATTGAACGGCATATTTTATTAATGGAATTTTTAGGAATAGAATCACAGGGAACCGATCTGGAATTTCCGTTAACTGACAATGACCTGCAAAATTTTAATAATTTAAACCTCCCTATCCAACCGCAAAAATATGTTTGTATACATCCTGGCTCACGTGGGGCCTGGCGGCAATGGCCGGTAAAATATTTTGCCGCATTAGCTGATTATTGTGTGGAGCAGGAACTTAAAGTAATACTTACAGGTACTAAAGAGGAAGAGGCAATTGTTAACAAAGTAATACAACATATGAGGCATGGTGCCATCAATACCGCAGGCAAAACAAGTTTGGGCGCTGTAGCTTTACTTATAAAAAATTCGGCTATGCTAATATCTAATTGTACAGGGATATCGCATATTGCATCGGCCTTTAAAACTCCAAGCATTGTAATTAGTATGGATGGTGACCCGCAACGCTGGGGCCCGCTGGACAAACGTGTTCACCGTACCATTAACTGGCTGCAATCACCGGATTTTCATTCTGTATTTCGTGAAACGGTTGAGGTAGTGAGTATGGCTGTTTAAGCAAACCGCTTACCGCGTTAATAATATCATCAGCATCTGGTAAATTCATAGGTACACTATACAAGGTTTTATTTACATAAGCAATCACCTCGTTCTTGCTGCGCAAATATGCAGGGACCGGGTAAGCTAATACTTTATGAGGAACTTCCCATGGTGTGTGCTGCGGATTGGTTTGTGCGTATAATACAACAACAGGCGTGCCTACTGCTGCGGCAATATGCACTGTACTTGTATTTACAGATAATATAACCGGTGCATGTTTTACCAGGCAAATAAACTCATCTAAATTAAGTATGCCGGCAACAGAAAAACTTCCCTCTCCTATTTTGCCCTGCAAATCTTCCGTAAGTTGCTTTTCTGTTTCTGAACCTGTCAATAATATTTGATACCCCTTATCGGCAATTAACCTTTTGGCTGCCTCGACCCATTTCTTGATAGGATATTCCCTCTTTCTTTCGCTTACGCCAGCATGTAGTATTAACCAGGGCTTGTTTATGGCTATACCTTTATCAGTCAGTTTGTTTGATATTGCACTCCACAAACCTTCGTCAACAGCTAAACTTAAACCTTCGTTTATAGCAAATGCCTCCACGCTTGCCACCAAATCAAGATCTCGCCGAACCTGATGTTTTATATTTTGATAGGGTTCTTTATCGGGCACCCAATCTGTAATTAAATGATACGGATTTTCGCGGCAATAGGCCAGTATTTTAGGTATGCCCGCCAGGTAGGCCAGCATAGCTGTAGGCAATGGATTTTGGCTGTAAACCGTAAAGATGACAGCTGCATCAAATTTTTTTTCTTTTATGGTTGATATTACATCGTTAAAGTTTTCCGGGTCTGGTGTTTTTTCCGATTTTACCCAGGGAAGGTCATATATAATAGCATCATCTATTTCGGGGATGTGCTTTATAATTACCTGTGCCATTGATGATGTCAGGATGGTAATTTTTGCACCAAAGGTTTCCTTTAACGCTCGAATGGCCGGAGCCGTCATAATCAGATCTCCCATGTTATCAGGGCGGATGCAAAGTATATTTTTACAATTGTGCCAGTTCATGTTAATTGTGTGATTAAAATACTTTCGGCTGCTTTATTAATGCTTTTGCAAATTATGGCTGGTATGCGGTGTTCACCCGGCATCCATTCTGTTTCGTTGTCATTATCAATCAAAACAGTTTTACAACCGGCGCGGCTACCTGCTTCCACATCATTTAAAATATCACCAATCATCCATGATTGGGTTAGGTCAATATTGTGCTCTGTAGCTGCTTTCAACAACATTCCCGGCATAGGTTTACGACAATCGCAATCAATATTAAATAATTTCACTGTGCCTTGCGGATGATGAGGGCAATAGTAAAATCCGCTTAAAAGAATATCATTTACTGCAAGTAGTTCTTTTATCTTTATTTTAACTACCTGCAACTTTTCTTCAGTAAAGTACCCCTTCGCCACTCCAGACTGGTTGGAAACAATTATAAGCAAGTATCCTTCATTTTGTAATAACTTAAGGCCCTCAATACTATCCGGCTGCAGCGTTATTACATGCGGGTTAATATTGTATGGAATATCTGGGATCAGCGTTCCGTCCTTATCTAAAAAAATTGCCTTATTCATAATTAAGCAGCCTGGTATTTTTGTTCGGCCAATTGGCTTTCTTTGGCAACAGGCATCAGCGCCATATACAGTTTATTTACCTTATTGGCCACCTTTTCCCAGGTAAAATAAGTATTTACCCTATGTATGGCGTTCTCTCCCATCCGGCTTAATAAACCTTCGTGATCAATAACTTTGCTAATTTTTTCTGCCAATGCTTCAGGGTCATGAGGATTTACCAGAAAACCGGTATCGCCATCAACAACGCTGTATTTTATACCACCTACATTAGCACCTATAACAGGTATGCCACAAGCCATAGCCTCTAACGGGGTTATACCAAACGGTTCATACCAGGGCGTGGTTATAAACAGATCTGCCGCGGCATAATAAAATTTTAACTGCTCACGATTTTTACGGCCCGTAAATATGATCGAATCAACTACATTGTGCTCGCGTGCAATACTCATCAGGCGGGCAAATTCAGGACTGCATTCCTCTGTGAGTGTTTCGGTTTCACCACCTACAATTACTAATTTAACCGGCTTTTTTGTTTTTAACTTGCCTAAGGCACGTATAACATTGTCAACACCTTTACGTGGAACCAACCGACCAAGCTGTAGTAAAATATGTTCCTTTTGTGGCAAATTCAATAAATTACGTGCTATAGTTTTTCCTATAGGATAAAATTCCTCATCACTAAAACCACATGGAATAACGCTTATTTTTTTTATAGGCGCATTATAATATTGTATCAGATCATCCCTATCCTGCGGGCATTCAGCAATAATATAATCTGCTTGCTGAACAGCTTGTTCTTCAATTAAAAGGCGCTCGGCCGGGAATTTATCCTGCTCGGCCTGATGAATTTTCCGAACATGGCCAAGAGCATGAAATGTCACTACAAATGGAATATCTAATTCCTGCTTTATACCCATTGCCACCAATGCTGACATAAAGAAATTGGCATGAATAAGCGAATAATGCAAATGCTTCTTTACAATAAAAGCAATCATGTTATCCTTAAACTCATCCATATATTGCAAAAGTTCTTCTTTAATAACAACCGATGCCGGGCCGGCTGTTATGTTTATTACCCGTACACCTGGTGCCATATGAACTACTTCTGCCGTTTTTTCATTATCACGACGGGTATATACATCAACCAGGTAACCCTGAGTTGCTAAATGCTTAGCTAACTGTGCAACATAAACGTTTTGTCCGCCGGTATCTATTCCTCCAAGATCTGCCAATGGCGACGCATGTTCACTTATAAATGCGATCCTTTTATTTTGATATTTCATATGCAGTTTGTTTAGGCTGATATTAAATTTTTGTTCTTGCGTGATGCCACTTCTATGAACAGTTGTTCCCAATCATTAACAAAGCGTTGTATATTAAAACGCTTCATGGCAACTTCACGCCCATTATTACCTATTTCTTTTGCCAGCTCGGGGTCTTTAATTAGCAATTCCATTTTTTCAATAAGGTAATCGACATCCGTATGAATGAATCCTGAATGCCCATTATCAATAACTGCTGAAAGCTCTGTTGTAGCCAGTCCTACAACCGGCATACCCATCATCATGGCCTCGCAAATGGCCAGACCAAGGCTGGTATATCTTATAGGGTTAAAAAAGAAACGATAGCGGTTCTGGAATTGGGGTAACTGGGGATGCAATACCTCGCCCAATCCTAACTCGCCGGTACCCATACCAACCAGATCAAGCGGCACATGCTGGCGCGCTTCTAAAAAAACATCCAGGCCCAGCAAACGCCCCCGGCTTGGCAAATTATTTATTACCACAATGCCTTTATTTAATTGCCCTGAGTATATAGCTTTAGGCACTGTAACTCCATGCTCTATTACACGGGTTGGTGTATTGTTATTATCCCACATTAGTTTATTAAAGTGCGTAACGTGCACCAATATCACATCTGGGTTGTTTATTATATGCTTGGTATCTGTGGGGTGTTGGCGGGGAGGGTCATGCTCCAGATAAATTTGGGGTAGTTCGCGTTGCTCTGCTGAAAGTATTTCATATTGATCAATCTGGTAATTGTTATTGGTTTGAAACAGAATACAATCAAATTGATAATCTTTAACTTCCTCTGCAGGCACCTCAATCACATTATTGCCAAACGGGAATGTTTCTCCCCTGCCATAATATCCTTCTGTTTTTTCTGTTTTTGTAGGTATGTATATATCGTAATTACCCTGTGACAGATAGTATAAATAACTACCATGAATGTGCCATGTAAAAACCTTTATTCTGCTTTGCATAATTATCGCTATATGAAACAATATTTTTAATGAACAAGAACAAAGCCAAAGCGCTTATTAACCTATAAATAAATTACTTTCATTATAAGATTGTTAATTTGGCTTTACTTTTCACAAAAAAATTGAAAATTTGATAAATTCTATGAAGAAAAATGAATTTTAAACTTTTTAGGAATACTATAATGTCCACTTATTATTACAAACGCTTCTGCTTTGCTGAACATAAATTTGATGCTAAACCCACAATTACATACTCAAAAATTAAAAACAAGTCGCTTTTATAAGTCTTTTATTTAAGAGAGACATATAAGAGTTTATGACATATATCAACAACTTGCAAAATTTATTCTTGCATCTTTCCCACTTTCTGCAATAATGGCATAATGTCAAATAAGTTAACCAATGGTTAACTTATTGAAAATCATCATTTTTAAAAAAAATTAACTTACAAGATACTACGGCAAGCAATTTGTATGTTTATAACATGCAGGCCAAAAGTCTGCCCCCTATTTAATTACTATTTATTAAAATTCAAAATCTACAGTTGCGTTGCGGCTGTTATTATTTATGAATTTACGTCCTACAGAAAAAATTACAAACAACCAGTTAAATTCTGGTCTTAATTATGTAATTGCAGATGGCCTCTCGGCCGAAGCAATGATTGTGTTTACCAGCGGCACTTTTTTAACGGCAATGGCTATACACATGGGTGCTACCAACTTTCAGTTAGGTTTACTTGCAGCCCTGCCAACATTTACTACTATCTTTCAGTTAGCATCTATATGGCTGGTGCAAAAATTCAATAATCGAAAAGCCATCACAGCGCTGTTTAATTTACTGGCGCGTTTACCCCTTATTGCAGTGGGTGTAATGCCCTTACTGTTTACCGGCACTACAACCATACAAGTGTTGCTGATGCTGCTTTTCTTTCAGCATATATTTGGTGACATAGCCGGTGCCAGCTGGAACTCATGGATGAAGGACCTCATCCCAGGCGAACGCCTCGGCAGCTTTTTTAGCAAACGAAGCCGTATGGCCCAAACACTAAATGTTACATTAAGCCTGGCAACAGCTTTATGTATAGATTATGTTAAAAAGCATTACCCCGCTCATGAAATAACTGCTTATACCACTTTGTTTTTAGCAGGTGGCGTATTGGGCATGTTTAGTGTGTTTTTACTTTTACGCACGCCCGAACCAAAGCCAACCATAATGAATGATAACGTGATGAGCATGTTTGGCAAATCGCTTAAAAACAAAAATTTCAGAAATCTGCTGGCATTTAATTCGCTTTGGGCATTTGCATTGAATTTGGCCACACCATTTTTTGCTGTATTTATGTTAAAGACTATTGGCCTGCCGCTTTCTTATGTAATAGGGCTGGCTATAATTAGTCAATTAAGCAGTATTGCATTCTTAAAACTTTGGGGAAATTATAGCGACAGGTTTAGTAACAAAACCATTATTAATATATGCGCACCGCTTTACATTGCTTGTATACTGGCATTTGCCTTTACAGCTATGCCATCATCACCCATTACTATTTTAGGTATATTAATAGTTATTCATATAATAAGCGGCCTTTCAACCGCGGGTATCAACCTGGCACTGAGCAATATTGGCATTAAGCTTGCACCTAAAAATGAGGCTATAGTTTATATTACTGCTAAAAATATGTTTGTGGCATTCTTTTCAACAATAGCACCTATGATAGGTGGTTTACTCGCTGATTTTTTTGCCACTCACCAAATATTATGGAATTTACAGTTTAAAAGTACCGGCAATATATCTAACATAAAAATGCTCGACCTACAGGGCTGGAATTACTTTTTCATAATAGGTGGTTTACTGGCAATGCTATCATTAAAGCTTTTAGCTAAAGTGAAGGAGGACGGCGAAACTCATAAAGATAAGGTAAGAATACACATGCGTGCTTCGTTCAGAAATAAATTACGCAAGAATTTCGGCCGCCAAATAACCAATAATTTGTATGCGCCATCATCAGCTATAAAACGTACGGTAGTAAAAATGTTTAGACCAGATGCAGAAATAAAAGAATTAAAAAGATCTGCCTGATTGCTAAAATGTGTTGCGGGGTAACATTTATAATAGATTGCTACTTATTTTCTTGTAAACAATATTTTTATCCCTTTCCCACACACAAAGTACTTTGTTTTCAGGCAAGGTAGCAATCTTCAAAAAAGCTCCATTACCTATCAAAAGGCCCTTTTTATCTTTAATTGATACTAATTTAAGGGTATCAGTATTTTGATAGCTGATGTATGTATTCGCTCCTGTGCCAGAAATGCTGCTGGTTCTGCCTTTCCCTATAAATACTTCGGGCTGGCCGGGCTGGCAGTAATAAACTAATCCCTTACGCTGCCATGTTGTTTGGATTGAGGCAGCTTTGTCAACCACAATTCCTCCCCCATCCATCGGGCAGCCATTCAGTTTCCAGGTATCTGAACCTAATTTCTCTGCAGGCAAGAATGACTTTCCTGAATTGGACGATCTCAAAACATACAAATCCCGGGAACCCTTTAACCAATTACGGAACATAATGGCAACTACTGAATTTTGTACAGAAATATGTGGCTGACAGCACTCGCAAACATGTTCATCTGGTGATTTATAAACCAGTTGATTTTTTGACCATTGATTTGCTTTTTCCGCAAGATCAGCAAAATAAATTTGGTTGTGCTTTCCTATCCGGATATCCAGCCATACCGCGTAAAAACGATCCTTTTCCTTGTCTGCTGCAATGTTCATTAATCCTTCCGGCGCCGATCCTTTAATATCATTAATGATGCCCATGCTTTTCCATTTATTAGATAAATGATTAAGCCTGAACCAATGGATGTTACCAGCTTTGTCCATAGCAGTAACTATGGAGTAGTGCGCTCCACTGGCCAGCTGAGGTCCGCGTGACATGCCCAGATGCATTTCCGGAACGCTTGCTACTAATACCGGATCTGAAAACGTAATTCCTTTATCAAGTGATGAAGCACAAAATATTTTATCATCCCGCCCAAATACAATTCTGATTACACCATTATTATCTACACTGACCTGCGGCTGACTGCCGGCTGCTATAACCCGTTCATCTAATACAGTTGAGGAAGTGAACAGTGATAAAAATATAAAAGCAAATAAGATTGCTAAAAATGTATTTCTCATATTGCAAAATAGCATTCGGTATTTAGTACCTCATTATTAATGAGCCAACTCTCCTATTCTATTCAATAAACGAAGTTACAAAATTGCTGGCAGAAAAGATCGCTAACAAATACTTCAGGACTACCTTTTTTGTTGCCCTATCAAACTTAGCTTTAAAGGTGTTGTTACTGATAAATGAAGATTGCAACCTATAACATCAATGGCGTTAATGGCCGCCTACCGGTTTTACTTCGTTGGCTTAAAGAGGCTGCGCCTGATGTTGTATGTCTTCAGGAACTTAAAACAACCGATGATAAATTTCCGGAACAAGATTTACTGGATGCCGGCTATCATGCTATTTGGAATGGGCAAAAAAGTTGGAACGGAGTAGCAATACTATCACGATATGGAGAAATTAAAGAAACAAGGCGTGGTCTTGACGGAGAACCGGAAGATTTGCATAGCCGGTATATTGAGGCATTTATTAACGGTATTATAATTGGCTGTATTTATTTACCAAACGGCAACCCTTATCCCGGCCCAAAGTTCGATTACAAACTGCGCTGGTTTGAAAGGCTGACTGCCCATGCCAAAAAGCTGCTAAAATTTAATCACCCTGTAATACTTATTGGTGATTATAATGTAATGCCAACCGAGTTGGACGTTTATAAGCCGGAGAAATATGTAGACAATGCGCTCTTCCGTACAGAAATACGCTCAGCTTTTAAAAAGCTTGTTAGCCAGGGTTGGACGGATGCACTGCGAACGCTGTATCCAAATGAAAGGATTTATACATTTTGGGATTATCTGAGAAACGCCTATGGCCGGGATGCCGGCTTACGTCTGGATCATTTTTTGCTTAACCCGCAGGTTAAAGATTTATTATTAAAAGCAGAAGTTGACCGCCATGTACGGGGATGGGAGAAATCCAGCGATCATGCACCGGTATGGATAGAAATTAAAGATTTACAATAAGTAGCTAACTCCAGATACCCTGTTGTTAACATTATTTGAAGCATTAATTGCTCATTGCAGTGGCAATTCAATACGAAACTCTGTGCCATTTTTTGGCAATGCACTAACTCCAATAGAACCACCTAATGCCTCCACCTTACTTTTTACCGTATGTAACCCTATTCCATTAGTTTGTGTATTTAAGCCGATTTTTTCATATGATTTATCTTTGGTTTTTCCTTTTTTCAAATAATTATCCTTCCCATAGTCCTTAAAATATATGATTAACTTACCCTGTTGACTTTCCGACCTTATCTCGATAACAGGCGGCCTTCCCAACTGGCGGTATATAATGCTATTGGCAATTAGGTTATAAAAAATACTATGCAGATTACTTTTAACAGAAAAAATTTCATTGGCTTTGGTAAAATCCGTAATTATTTTGATACTATCATGCTTAGTTAGCGCTTGAAAACGAGTCTCTACTTCATTAACAAGTTCTGGCAAGATCACTTTTTCCTTTTTAAGGCTATGGTCAGTGTCGAGTTGCAGAATGCGGTTAAGATCATGTACCACATCGTCCAGATTTTCAATAGATTGAAACAAGAAAGCCTCTAACTCACCTCGTTCTGATGCGGGCATACTATCTTGTTTAAGCATCTTGGCCAAACCGATCATGTTAGCCAACGGGGAGCGGAGGTTATGGGAAACTATATAAGCAAATTTTTCCAGATCCTTATTACGTTGTGCCAATTGGCCATTTACACGATTGTGCGCTGATTCAATCAATTTACCCTGAGTAATATTAGTTGCCGAGTAACACAGTCCGATAACTTGATCCTTTATATCTCGTACAGGATCAATACTAACGCGAAACCATTCTGTGCTGCCATCCTGCATATAATAATTTGTCTCGTAGTTAAGCGACTGGCCAGACAATACTTCATTCATCATATTGACGAGTGATTGCTTGCGTTCTTCGTTAAACAACCCAGGAAAATATGCACCCTCTTTCAACAGGGCACCGAAAGACAACTCAGACCAGTAACTGGCTATAGCGTTGAATAAAAGAATATGCAAGTTACTGTCAAGCAGTATGAAGGCAATATCGGCCGTGTCAAATATTGTCTTTAGATTTGATTGTGACCTATTTAATGACAGCACCGTATTTTCTCTTTTGGTACGTTCAATTTTTACTTCCTCGTTAATCAGTAGTAATTCTTCTGTCTTATCGGCTACACGTTGTTCAAGCAATTTCTTTTCAAGGTTAAGCTGGGCCTTGGTTTTCTTTAATTGTGGCACTTCCAACACTTCCCATTCTCCTTTACGTTTAGCTACTGCGCATTCATGGAGGGCTGCAATATCCAGCAAATCGGCCGCATCATGTTTTGCCAATTGATAATCACATGATATGATGAGCCTTTTGCCTAAAATAGCCGGAGTTAGTGCGCCTTCGTATTCGATAAAATCATGCCATTTTCTTCTGTCTACCCATGCTTCATCACCATTAAGCCTCAAGCCCTCAAAATTCTGCTGAAGTGCAATACGCAAGCGGTCTAATATTGATTGAATGGCATTACCCAACTCAAAATGACCAGCCCTGAGGTACCAATCCCGATGAGAAAGTATTTCTATACTTCCGCGTTCAAAATATTGGTCAAGGTTTGGCACAGATCCCTTTAATGCGGTTAATGCTTCTTCAACTGTTGTATGCCCTGATGTTATCCAGATGCAGTATTCATTATTTTCCAACCCGGCTTTAAAATAAGGCACCAGAACGGATATCAGATCTTGCTTGGTTTCGTAGAAATGACAAAAATGTGTCCCCCATGGAATATCTCCAATCACGTCAATACCGGTCGGCCGAAGCGTTTGAGTCATGAATATGGGCTGGGTTTATAATAATGCAAGTTAAACATTTTATAATATAATCTCAATCTCACCAATTCCCTACCTGATAGGCAAATTTGGAAATCTTTGTTTTAACGATTCACACGAGTAACAAGATTGGCCAAAGATGAAAGTCATTTCGGCCAAATAATCATATGCCGAGATATTTTTTCAGTTCTGCCGCGGCATGTACAAAAAGAGATTTGACCTGCGGAATATGTGCCAGTGGATTGAGCAGCCCAAAATCATGAATCATACCGTTATAACGGATAGTGGTTACAGCAACGCCCGCTTCGTCCAGCTTGCGGCCGTAAGCCTCGCCTCCGTCTCTAAGAATATCAGCCTCTGCTACCTGTATCAAGGCAGGCGGCAAACCCTGCAATTGCTCATGTGAAGCATTTAAAGGGGAATGATAAATCTCATTGCGCTCATTCTGGTCAGTAGTATAATTGTCAAACATCCATTGCATCAGCGAGGCAGTTAAAAATCGGTCCTTGCCATATAGCTGATAGGATTCCCAATCATATTTAGCATTAGTAACCGGCCACATCAGAATTTGTAGTTTAATCTCAGGGCCACCCTGTTCTTTCGCCTTAATTGCGGTAACTGCTGACATATCGCCGCCAACGCTGTTACCAACAATAGCCAAACGCTTACCATCTACGCCAATCTCAGCCCCGTTTTCAGACACCCATTTGGTGGCGGCATAAATCTCATTAATGGCCTGTGGATAATGTGCCTCGGGTGAAGGCGTGTAGTTAACAAAAACACCGGCGGCACCAGAAAGCACCACAAGATCACGAACCATACGTTTATGGGTTGGATAATCGCCAAGTACCCAACCGCCCCCATGGATAAAAATAAATACAGGCAATGTACCAGTCGCACCTTCAGGCTTTACAATGTTCAATTTAATGGTGTAACCGTCAGCAGTAATAGTTTTCTCTGTTTCTTCTATGCCTGAATAATCAACTTCAACAGATTGTTGTGCGCCAACCAATACCTGCCTTGCATCTTCAGGCGAGAGAGTTTCCAATCCGGGGCCTCCTGGTGCATTTAAAGCAGCCAAAAAAGCTTTCGTCTCTTTGGATAAAGCAGGATCTTCAGCAACGGGTAGCATTTCTTTTGATGAATTCATGTCTTTCAGTTTTTGATGATATAAGGCTTATGAAATTTTATAAATAGAAGTTCACAATTAACAGATTAAACTTGTATAGGTAATTTTACAATAAACTAAGTACTCTCCCCACGTACTGATTCTACTTTTATCTATCCTCCTTAAGCTTTTATAATGTCATAACTTAATGATAGTCCTAAACATGTTCCCTGCCCTGTTGGCTTGGTTGTAAGAAAAGATTGAAAAATTTTATAAACTTTTTTTGAGGAATGCCTGTCCCGTTATCATGAATTACAATTTCTATTTTATCATTTCCTCTTTTGTAGTAACTGAAACAATGGGTTTAAAGTTTTCACCTGATCGTTTTCTTTTTTTGAGCAACAGAATAAAAAGATTTGAAGTTATCAGCAAATAAAAGCTAATATTTAAGGTCATTCTTTAACTTATCAACCAAACCGTGCAACTCTTTTGGAAGTTCAGTATCTTCACTGAGCTGTGCACGGTTGCCATTATATTCTATAAAATAATTAAAATCGTCCCGCTTTGCTGAATCAGTATTGGCAGTTGCCGATTTTTGAAGTTCTTCAAGTGTATCTTCCAGGTGTTGCTTAACGTCCGGAGAATATTCTGTAAGATCTTCCTCTGCAGATTTAGTACGCCCCATAAATCCGCCACCCTGTATTAGTTTCACTTTCATACAGCTAAAATAATTATACCCCAACGGTTTTCCAAGCGTCTTGTACCGCCTTTGTTACCTTGTCTGATGCCCCAAAAAGTTTGGCGGATTCAGCAATGGTAGCAGCTTTGAAATCGGCAAAGGTTGCATTTACAGGCACCAACGACTTATTGCACATTGCTTTATACCAAACCATACCCACTTTCTCCCAGGAAAAGCCTCCAACATTAAATGCGGCGAGATAGAAGGCATGATTAGGGATACCTGAGTTTAAATGTACTCCTCCATTATCATTCGGATCTGCGCTGTATCCCGACATATCAGCAGGCTGAGGGTCAGTTCCCAGGTCCGGATGGTTCACGTATGCTGTTCCTGGAGCTTTTAAAGAACGAATAGCATAATTTGATCCGATTAATGTATTCTCTCCAATAAGCCAATTTGAAGCTTTAACATCCTGGTTCAATGCCTTTTGCTTTATCATAACTCCAAAAACATCAGCAAGTGACTCATTTAATGCCCCGCTTTGATCCTGATAGGCCAGGTTACATTCATATTGAACCACGCCATGTGTCAGCTCATGTCCGGCAATATCAATATCTGAAGTGAATGAAGAAAATATTTTTCCATCTCCATCACCGTAAACCATTTGTTTACCATCCCAAAACGCATTCTGGTAATCTTTTCGATAATGAACTGTTTGTATCAGTTTCATGCCAGCGTTGTCTATTGAGTTTCTACCAAAAATAGAATAATACAAGTCCCACGTTGCACCGGCATAATCATAAACATTATTTACATCCTTGTCAGCAACCGGTGCGCTTCCTTCTTTTCGGACAAGTTTACCAGGCTGAACGGGCTGATGACCTGCATCATATACTTCCCTATTTACTTTTGGTGTTATTAAGCTTTCTTCACTTTGTATACCCAGCAGTGAGGCCTTTTCACCATCACCAGGCTGAAACTGCTCATTAGCCAACGTTATCTTTTGTGTATGTGTTATCTTACTAAAAGCCTGCCTTCGTCCCCTCATCTCTTCATCAACGCTGAAATTACCCAGACTTAATTTTGTAAAGCCTTGCATTTCATCTGATGCTGAAATTAGCTTAATAGTCATGTAAGGGGGAATGATACATTGCCCCGGGTTGAAACAGGCGTTTTTTGTACACATGATTTTATTTTTTAATTGTTATGATACTTAATGTTTTATCGTCTTTGGCTCCCTGGAAATACTTGTTTAATACTGCCTGGAAGACCGCATCTGTGTTTTCTAAGGATGCAAACAAGGTCATGCATGACTTTAACTTCATATCGTCAGGGCTGCCAAATATCATATTGGCATCGCTTACCTCCTGTTTAAGCAGTTCTTTACAAATACGAATGAGCCTGCTGCCTAATACAGGATGCTTTAAATACAATTCTGCTTCCTGTATGTCTTTTATGGCATAAAACTGGGATATCTCGCTAATACCAAGCCCTTCTATCTGAGGAAAAATGTACCACATCCAGTGGCTGCGTTTTCTGCCCTTTTTCACCTCCGCGAACGCCACCTGATAGTCCCTCTCCTGCGCCTCCATAAACCTTGTCAGGTCTTTCTTCCTTGCCATGTGTTCAAAACAGTCAGAAAGAACGAGTTGTTTGTGCTTTGGCTTTTTAAATTTTAGTTTGTCTGATCATTCTGTTTCGAAATCAAAATACTTTGTCCGATATCGGTCACTTTTTAAAAGCCATAACCAAATAACTAACTGTATTACAATCGTTTAACTTTGGTACAAGCCTTGCAAACCAGATATACATAATTTATCACAAATGGATAAGGTAATTGAAGAAGAAGTATCAGCCCAGAAAAGAAAAAAGGGCATCACTATAGGTATCGTAATACTGGCGCTGTTTGTATTAGCAATATGGTTTATACGGGCAACACTTAAATCAACCATTAGTAAAGCGCAGATAATTACCGGAATAGTTGAACGGGGTGATGTAGAAAACACATTGAATGCCAGCGGCGAGGTACTGCCCGAATTTGAGGAGATATTAACCAGCCCTATAAGTGCCTCTATAAAAAATGTGGTAATGGATGCAGGCAACAAGGTTAAGGCAGGGCAATCTATTCTTACGCTTGATAAATCGGCATCTCAAACGGAATTTGAGAAGATCAACTTCCAGTTGCAAAGCAAACGTAACGAGATCAGTAAGCTGAAGCTCGATCTGAACAAAAGTTTTTTTGACATACAATCAAACAACGACATTAAACAGCTTCGCATTAGTAACCTGGCCGATGCAGTAGAAAATGCCAAACGTCTTTTTAAAGCTGGTGGCGGTACACGCGAGGGTATTGAGCAAGCCCAGCTAAACCTGAAAGTTGCCCAACTGGAAAAGAAACAACTGGAGAACGAGATTAAAAGCAAGCAGCAAACCATGCAGATAGAAATTAAGGAGGCCGAAATTGCATTGGCCATACAGGAGAATGATCTGCGAGAATTACAACGCAAACTACAGCTGGCCAACATTATAGCTACCCGTAGCGGAGTGGTTACTTATGTAAATAAAAACATTGGCGCTACGGTGCGCGAAGGTGAATCGCTTGCCCGCATTGCCAATTTGAGCAGCTTTAAAGTTAATGGCAGCATATCTGATAATTATATGGATCAACTGCACAACGGCATGCCGGTTATAGTGCGCATAAACGAGACGCAACTAAAGGGACATGTGGTAAATGTATATCCATCAGTGCAGAACGGTATTGTAACTTTTGATGTACAGCTTGATGAGCGCAACAGCAAACAACTTAGGCCAAACATGAAAGTGGATGTATTTTTAGTGACCAATATGCACAGCAAAGTGATGCGTGTGGCTAACGGCCCGGCATTCAGAGGCCCGGCAAACCAGGATATTTTTGTGCTGAATGGTGGTAAGGCCGAGCGAACATCTGTACACATAGGCTTAAGCAATTTTGATTATGTGGAGATAAAGGATGGCGTTAAGCCCGGTGATGTAGTAATAACATCAGATATGGCCGAGTACAAGAACGTGAAAGAGTTAACCATCAACAACTAAGGTCATGAAGTATCTAAACCTTATTATATTTATATTCATAAGCAAGCTGGCGTTTGGCAGCACTGCAGATACTACACGGCTTACCCTGCAGCAGGTGGTTGATATGGCTAAAAGCAATTCTATAGCCGCCAAGCAGGCCACTACTGTACGCGAGACAAAGTACTGGCAATGGCGCACCTTTAAATCAAACTATCAGCCGCAACTATCATTGAGCGGCATCCTGCCCGGCTACAGCAAAACTACACAGCAAGTATTACAGCCAGATGGCACTATCCTATTCCAGCCGGTACATAATGATAATTCGTCCCTGCAACTTAATTTTAGTCAGGGTTTAACCGCAACAGGCGGTACAATTTACGGCACCACCCAAATGCAGCGCTTTTCTGATTTCGACCGTAATAATGTGTTATACAATGGTGTGCCCTATGCCATTGGTTATAGTCAGCCGCTATTTCAGTTTAATGCCTTACGATGGGATAAAAAGATAGAGCCGTTAAAATTTAACGAAAGCAAACAAGCCTATATCGAATCGCAGGAGCAGATATCTATTACCGTGAGCGGCTACTTTTTTGATCTGCTGCTGGCGCAGGTTAACCTTCAAATAGCCGAAACAAACTTTACCAATACCGAAAAAATCCTAAAAATAGCCAACTTAAAATTTGAGCTGGGCAAAGTATCTAAAAACGAGATATTACAGTTACAGCTGGAGCGCCTTAACGCGCAAAAAGCCGTTGGCACCGCAAAACGCGATATGGAAATTGCCACACTGAATCTGCGCACTTATACAGGTACCGAGGGCGAGGATAAGATTGCCCTTGAACTGCCGGGATCGACTATTAACATGGAAGTATCTGCAGACAGGGTATTGGCAGAGGCTTTTGAGAACCGGTCTGATGCGATAGCCTTTATGCGCCGCATTGCCGAAGCCAAACGTGATGTTACCAAAGCAAAAGGACAAAGCGGGCTAATAGCTACTCTTACTGCCAACCTGGGTTACTCCAACACCGCAAGAACTATTGCTGATGTTTACAGATCACCACAAAACCAGCAATTGCTGCAACTGCAATTTAGCATACCAGTATTGGATTGGGGGCGGTCAAAATCGCGTACTAAAACGGCGCAGGCAAATGAGCAGTTTGTAGAGTACGCCGTTGAGCAGGATAAACAAACCTTTAAACAGCAAATAGTTACCCAGGTTACGCTGTTTAATATGATGAAAAACCAGCTGGTGTTTACCGCGCAGGCAGATAGCATTGCATCCGAAAAATATCAGATAGCACGTGAAAGATATGTACTGGGCGACCTGAGCATCACCGACCTAAGCATTGCCTTCCAGGAAAATGACCAGGCAAAACGTGACTATATAGCTGCCCTCCGCGATTTTTGGGGAGCCTATTATCAGTTGCGGTATCTGTCGCTTTATGACTTTGAACGAAATCAAAAAATAACATATAAATAAAAAATACTAACTTAAATCACATGATACGATTACAAAACATTGAAAAGGTGTACCGTACAGACACTATCCAAACCCTGGCACTTAACAGCATTAATCTTGAAGTAGAAAAAGGCGAGTTCCTGTCTATAATGGGCCCTTCCGGCTGTGGTAAAAGCACGCTGCTAAACATAATTGGTTTGCTGGATATGCCATCAAAAGGCAGCATTAGCATTGATGAACAAGCTACCCATAAATTCTCAGACAAGAAGCTTGCCCAGTTTCGCAATAAAAAGCTTGGTTTTATTTTTCAAAGCTACCATCTTATAAATGACTTGCAGGTATTGGACAATGTGGAGCTTCCTTTGTTGTATCGCGATTCGACCGCTAAGGAGCGGAAACAGCTTGCTACCGAGGCTTTGGAAAAGGTAGGTTTAAGCAATCGTATCAAACACTTCCCTTCGCAGCTTTCGGGCGGGCAAAGGCAGCGTGTGGCAATTGCACGCGCCATTGTAGGCCGTCCCGAAATTATTTTGGCCGATGAGCCTACCGGTAACCTGGACAGCGCCATGGGTAACGAGATAATGGAAATTCTGTTACAGCTTAACCGCAACGAAGGCACTACCATTGTAATGGTTACACATGACGAGAACATGGCTCAAAAAACCCATCGCCTGGTAAGGTTGTTTGACGGATCGCAGGTTCAATAATTCATCAACCTAAAAAATTAAGATCATGCTAAAAAATTATTTTAAAATAGCCATAGCGGTTTTAAGGCGAAGAAAGTTCTTCACTTTTATCAGCTTGTTCGGCATTAGCTTTACGCTGACCCTACTGCTGGTGATGACCGCTTTTATCGATAAAGTAATAAACGACAATTATCCCGATAAAAAGCGCGACCGTTCCCTTTATATCAGTAAAATAGAGCTGCGCGGAAAAGAATCCATGAACGCCAGCGCGCTAACCTATTACTACATCAACCATTACATTGCCAAAATGAAAATGCCGGTTAAAGTGGCAATTTCATCAGGGTACGGCTCTACCAATACTTATGTAAATAACCGCAAGATCGTTATCAACTATAAGTACACCAATGCCGATTTCTGGGAAGTGCTCGATTTTGATTTTATCGAGGGCAAACCCATCAGCAAACAGCAAACAGATAATGCCGAACGCGTTACGGTTATATCCGAGGATATGAAAAAGGAATATTTTGGCGACGATAAAAGCTCTGCAGTTGGCAAATATATCGAGGCCGATAATATTAAATATAAGGTATGCGGCGTAGTTAAAAGCCTGCCAATCACCTCGTACATATTATATTCAGATATATACCTGCCAATCACCACCTCTAAAACAAAGCTGGAAGCAGATAAGGGTTATATGGGTAATTATGGCGCTATTGTGCTGGCAAAAAATATGGACGATGTGCCAAAAATGAAAAAAGAATATGCCGATATCGTAGCCAAACTGCCTATACCCGGTAAGGAGTGGGACCATGTTTACAGTCACGCGGATTCCTATATCGAAGGCTATGTGCGCACCGGGAGTGAAACAAGTTCGGGAATGGTGTACGCGCTGACAGCCATAAGCCTATTTGCCTTGTTTGTGATGCTGCTGCCTACGCTAAACCTGGTGAACGTGAACATTACCCGCATTATGGAGCGTTCGTCGGAAATTGGGGTGCGCAAAGCCTTCGGGGCATCATCAAAAACGCTGGCTTACCAGTTTATTGTAGAGAACCTGATCCTGACGTTTTTGGGCGGGATGATTGGGGTGGTATTATCGGTAGTGGTGATGTATTTCATCAACGATGCGCAGTTTATAGCCAACCTCAACCTCAGCTTAAACTTCACGGTGCTGTGTTATGCCTTCCTTACCTGTATCTTTTTTGGATTGCTATCCGGGGTTTATCCCGCCTGGCGCATGTCTAAACTCAACATCGTAACGGCTTTAAAGGCTCAATAAATTTAATTAACCTTAAAATTCAAAATATTATGTTAAAGCATTTATTTAAAATGATCTGGAATAAAAAGAAGCAAAATTCCTTGCTTATTGTGGAGATCCTTCTGTCTTTCATGGTAATATTTGCCGTGTTTAGCTTCGGCTTAAACTCCTATAGCAATTATGCTAAGCCTATGGGGATAGATTACGAGCATGTGTGGGCCATTAATTACAACAATACACTGGAAACTAAAAATGCCGATTCGCTAAAGCTATTTTACCAGGGCCTTGTACGCAATATTAAGGCAATGCCGCAGGTGCTTGATGCATCCATTACCAGCGCAAACATACCCTTCTCAAATTCACATATGAGCACCGGCATAAAATACAAGGGAGAACAAATTAGCCAGATAAATAATTTTTGGGTTGATGAAAACTACCCACATACGCTTAATCTTAAATTATTAGCAGGGCGTTGGTATAACAAGGCAGATCACGTACCCGGCCAGCAAATAATAGTGATAAACAATGTGCTAAAAGAAAGGCTTTTTGGTAATGCAGATGCCATTGGGAAAATTTTTGGCAATTATGACGATAAAAATAAGATCAAGATAATAGGTGTTGTTGACAATATTAAATTTGATGGCGATTATCAGGCACCAGCGAAGGCTATGTATGCACTTTATGATACATCTGCCTACCATTGGCTGAGTAAAATACTGGTAAAGGTAAGCCCTGATGCTGATGCCGCCTTTGAAAGCCGTCTGTATAAATTCATGGCTAATTCGTTAAAGAATTCAAATATTGAGATTGAGCATTTATCTAACAAGTTAACAGCTTATAATAAGTTTACGCTTGTACCGCTTATTATACTTTCTATTGTGGCCGCATTCCTAATTATAAATGTGGCTTTGGGTATTTTTGGTGTGCTTTGGTATAATATTAATAAAAGGCGCGGCGAAATTGGCTTGCGCCGGGCAGTTGGTGCATCAGGTAACTCGGTATCATATCAACTGGTAAACGAGGCCATGATACTGGCAACATTGTCGCTTATTATAGGCTCGTTTTTTGCCGTACAGTTCCCCCTGTTAAACGTTTTCGACTTGCCCTCAAGCGTTTATGTTATCGCAATGCTCTTGTCTATCATATTTATTTACATACTGGTGCTGGTTTGTTCACTTTACCCGGGTAAACAGGCTGCAGCAATTTATCCGGCGGTTGCATTACATGAAGAATAATAATTTAGCTTTGACTGTATGATACTGGTTATTGATGATGATATTGCTGTAAGAACATCGCTGCAGCTGTTATTAAAAAGCGAAGGTTATGAAGTAACCGGTGCCGAAACGCCTGCCGAGGCAATGCGCATTATTAAACACAAAAGGCCCGAGCTTATCATCCTCGATCTAAACTTCTCCATCGGTACAACCGGTGAGGAAGGCATGGCGCTGCTAAACGACATTAAAAAAGCTGATGAGGCTATCCCGGTGATACTGCTCACCGGCTGGGGCAGCATTGTGCTGGCAGTACAAGGCATGAAAATGGGCGCAAATGATTTTATCAACAAACCCTGGGATAACGGACACCTGCTACAGTCTGTAAAAACCTTGCTTGATCTGCAAGAGAAAAGCGTAGTTAACCGCACCCGCAAACAACTGGATAAAGATTATAACTTCCAGCATATTATAGGTGAAGACCCGCAAATGCTGCAGATACTGGAAACCATTGGCAGGGTGGCTACAACCGATGCTTCTATATTGATAATGGGCGAAAGCGGTACCGGGAAGGAACTAATAGCCGAGGCGGTGCACCAAAATAGCCTACGCCGTAACAAGCCGTTTATAAAGGTAAATTTGGGCGGGATATCAACCTCATTATTTGAGAGTGAGATGTTTGGCCATGTGCGTGGTGCATTTACCGATGCCCGTTTTGATAGGGCCGGCAGGTTTGAGATGGCTAACAAGGGCACTATCTTTTTAGATGAAATAGGCGATCTTGATGCCGGCAGCCAGGTAAAGCTGCTGCGAGTATTGCAGGACCGTACGTACGAAGTGTTAGGTAGTAGCCGCACCAAAATCGTAGATCTGCGTATTGTGTGTGCTACCAACAAAAATTTATCTGTCATGGTAGGCAGTGGCACTTTCCGGGAAGACCTGTTGTATCGTATTAACCTTATCACGGTAACCCTGCCAGCCCTGCGCGAGCGGCCAAAGGACATTCCGCTGCTGGTTGACTTTTTTATTAATAACCTTAAACAAATCTATAACAGGCCAGGGCTTACGGTATCAAAAAGCGCTATGAAATGGTTGCAGCAATTGCCCCTGCCAGGCAACATCAGGCAGTTAAAGAATTTGGTAGAACGATCTATCCTGGTAAGTAAAAAAAATGTACTGGAAATAGATGATTTTAGATCGCAGCTGGAATTATCGCCACAAAAAAATGGTAATATGCAATGGCCGGGTGTAGGTTCAGTAACATTGGAGGAGATGGAAATTGAAATGATAAAACGTGCCATGTTGTTCCATAAAAATAAAGTAAGCCGGGCAGCCACCGCACTCGGCCTTACGCGCAGTGCATTATACCGGCGCTTGGATAAATTTGAAATACCTTACGATGAAGCTGAGGACTAAGTATATTGTTTTTGTTGTAATACTGCACCTTTTAACGCTGTGCCTTACCTTTTATATTTTCAATCAAAACCGGGTTTTCTTTATTATATCTGAGGTTTTTGTAATTATATCGGTGGTAATAGCCATCCAGCTTTACAGGCAACTGATAAGCCCTATAAAAATGTTACTGCAGGGCATAGAGGCTATTAAAGACCAGGATTTTAATGTTAAGTTTTTGCCAACTGGTAAGTATGAGGTTGATGAATTAATAAACGTGTACAACCATATGATAGATGAATTAAGGAACGAACGTACCCGGCAAGAAGAGCAGCACTTTTTCCTGGAAAAGCTTATACATACCTCACCAACCGGGATAGTGATATTAGATCATGACAACCGCATACATCAGCTTAACCCCAAAGCAGCACAGATACTAAACAGTAGCGAAAAGGAATTGAGCGGGCAACAGATAAACCAGTTGCACCACCCACTTTTGGAACAGGCGGCAAACTTAAAAGCCGGCGAAACGATTACTATAAAGCTTGATGGTGTTAACACTTACAAGGTGCAGAAATCGCACTTTATTGATCGCGGCTTTCAGCGCGGCTTTTTGATGATAGAAGAACTCACTGCCGAGATACTGGCTGCCGAAAAAAACACCTATGGTAAGGTAATACGGATGATGGCCCATGAAGTGAACAACACTATTGGTCCGGTTAATTCCATTTTGCAATCTGCTTTAAACAATTACGATCTGTGGAACAGACAGCCAAATAATCAGATGAATAATGCCCTGCAAGTAGCGTTTGACCGTAACCAAAACCTCAACTACTTTATACGCAACTTTGCCGACCTGGTGAAGCTGCCCCCTGCCAATAAGAAACCAACCGACCTCCACCAGTTAGTTAAAGCTGTTATTGAATTAATGCAAATAAAAGCCGGAGAAAAAGGTGTGCGTTTAATATACGAGTCTGATTCAAAACCATTCATCATAAATGCTGATGTTGAGCAATTAGAACAGGCGCTTATTAACATTGTAAAAAACGCGATTGAAGCAATTGATGAAAGTGGGGAGATAGTTTTCAATATAGATCATAAAACGCGCCAGTTAACTATAAGCGATAATGGAAAGGGGATAAGTGACAATGAGATTGCTAATCTGTTTTCGCCATTCTTCAGTACAAAAAAAGACGGGCAAGGCATAGGCTTAACGCTGGTAAGAGAGATTATGCTAAATCACGGGTATGGATTTTCTTTAAAGACAATTGCTGATAAAAAAACGATTTTTGTGATAAACGTAAATTAGTTTTTGATCTCTATTTACAATAAACCTGCTGAAGCAGCTGATGTGATGATCTTGACCAGTACCTCCACCGTCTTGCTCACTGCCTGGACCGTCTTGGAAATCTTTTTAAGTTTTTCTGTTGAGTTGTTGAGTGCTTTGGACAGTTCTGAGAGATCTTTACCGGGCTGACTAAGAGCAGATACGAGTTCTTTCTCCGTTTTGAGAATAATGTCGTTCTGCATTTTTTGCAACGTCACGCTGATTTGATCCAGAGCTCTTTGTTCCTCAGTACTATTTTCCGGGTTTTGACTGGCCTCGTTAACCTCGTCCATCGCTTTGGAAATTTGTTCCAGGGTTTTAAGTTTTTCGGTGTTCATGGCTGTCTATTAATGGCTTTTATAATTTGGTGCATCTTTCTTTGGTTTTCTCCGTAGTACTGTACTTCGGCAACTATTTCTTTAAGGTCTTTCTTTTGCTGTACGGACTCAAGCAATTTTTTATGGGCTTTCCGCAGGTTCTGTGTTGCTGCAATACATTGTAATCGCAACTGTTCTGTATAATTTAGGTTTTCCAACAGTCTCAGACATTCACGGTCATCCTCAAGGCCGGCGAAACGCTCACTTACAATGGTTCCACGGTAACCGGTTGTATCCTTTCCCTTCCGTATACTTATCTGTTCCCGGTTCAGTCCTAAGAAACGTTTATAACTCCGTGCAATATTATCTTTCTCTAATGCTATAAGCTGGGGTAGGTTGGTTTGTCCTGCGCCGATTTGACCGTTTAGCAACACAAGGATATTATTAGTCATTTGCGCGATTATAGTATCGGCCAGTGGTATGATCTTTTTGACCTCTTCAGCTTGTTTTTTCCTGATATAGAGGCTTCCGCCGGAGGAGATGAGCTGCCCTATCGCTCCTCCGATACCCGTAGGCAAGGGTGCTGACCTGCTGACTGTATTATAACTACCAATCAGCTTCTCAAGGTTAAGTCCAAGACCTTTCGACGCAGTGTCGAGGGCTTTGCTGTGCCGATCTGCAGTAAGCAAGATAAGTGCCTGTGCGTATCGGTCAACAATCTTGAGACTGAGATCAATTTGCGGGGTAATCAGGTCGCTCTTGATCTTAAAATCACTGGCCTCAGCAATCATAGTGTAATGCTCTGCAGGAGTTGGCAATCCGTTTGCGAAGAACAATTGCTGCTGTTGGTGCACGGTGTTATAGCTACTTACCACGTATCCGGGGTAGGCAGAAAAATTCTGGGTCAATTGGCCGAATATCTGTATCTCCTTCAACTGCGACTTGGTTAAGGACGCGCAGCTGCAGGCAAGAACTGATGTTAACACGTAAATTAGGCACTTGCTATTAAATTGCTTTCTCATGGCTTTTATTTTAGGTTATACACCCGGTGTTCTTGCGGTATCAACCGCGGCTTTCCATTGATATAGTTCAGGATATTTAGCTTTTGTTGCTTGTGGCTCTTGGTCCATAATTGCCCTTGCTGCTTGCTCAAACGCCCGGCCCATATCACTGTCCGGAGCGGTTACAATGGTTTGGCCAAGGGCTGAATGTACATTGATAGCACCTGCAGGCGGAGGTGGCGCAGAAGGGGTTGATACATTACTGAGGGCCTTTGAAATACTGGCGATAGCCTCGCCAGATCGGCTCCTCGCTGCTACCTCTGATGAGTAAGGGGTACCGGGTGTAAATTTTTCGGCCAGGAATTGTAAAACAGAAGTGTGATCAAATATTTCATGACAAACCTTACCCGGTTCTACCCAGGGCGATATCAATAAGGCAGGTACTCGCAGCCCTAATGTATCAAATACATGTGGCGGCTCAGTGGCAATGCTGGTATTGATGGCCGGTGGTGGCACGTGGTCATAAAAACCGCCATGCTCGTCATAATAAACAACCATTAAAGTCTCTGCCCAGATAGTTGGGTTGGCAATGGCTGCCTCATAGGTTCTTCTCAGAAACTCTTCTCCCCACCCAATTGCCAGGGGCGCGTGGTTGTCATTTGGATGGTCTGAACCAATATGCGGGCCATCATGGTAGGTAGGTTCAACAATAATTACCTGCGGGGCGTCACCATCCTTCAGGTCGCTGAATAAAAATTCGTTGTCTTTAAACCGGTTGCCCAAGACATGTTTCCATAATTGGGGATATAAGGTAAAAAAGGACAATCCGTCATGATAAACGCGCCAGTCTATTCCGGCCTTGTCCAGCCAATCGAAAATGTTATTTTTTGCAGATATTGTTTGCAAGGCGGTTTTATAGATACTGCTTTCTCCGCAAAAAGCCATTGTACGGTTAGGTTGGGTACTGCTGGGCAATGGGGAAAACCAACGGTCACAAACACAGAAGTGCCGGGCGAGAAAGCTGGTAATAGGAACCTGTTTTGAACTAAAAAAGCCCATGGGATCACATTGTGTGTTCGGTGTGACTTTGGTGAAAGTCGCATATGCTTCGACAAAGCCGGACATAGAAAGCTTACCATTAACAGTTGAACGGGCCAGTTGCAGGGCAATATCAGTGTACTCATGAGGGATATCAAAATCCAGCTCACGATCTGTCGGCATAACGAACGGCAGGTAGCTCCCACCCTGATACAGGTTTTCATAATTAGTAAGTGGTTCTTTTAGTCCATCGGCTTCGGGCAGGATATTCTCAAAGCTCAAATGGCCCAGCATGTGGTCAAATGAACGATTCTCGTACATGAGAATAATGATGGTCTTTATATTTTGCAGTGACATATCTATTTATGTTTTACAGTAATTTGAATACTTAAGCGGTCGGGCGCCAGACTATGGTTAGCTCTTTCGTTAGCCGTGAGTAGTGACCGAAATTCCCATTGTCCTTTTACTGTAGTTCCTTCCAGCCGGGTATCATTAAGAGCACCCGGTACCAGGGTGGTCTCTCTATTTTCATGAGCAACTCTTATCGTTCGCTCTAACACAGAAGAAATGTTCTTGATAACAAAGGCATCGCCCCAGCGCTCAACACTATTAATACCGGCCGCAACCAATGTATCTCCATTTAGCTTCGTTTTAAATACAATCTGCGTTTTGACTTCATCAGGAAGGATTCTGACCTGTATCTTTCTGGCAATTTCTTTATCTTTTTTTTGAACAACCAGGGTAAACTCTCTGAGCACTATACCGCTGTCGCTACCGGTTAATTTTTGGTCATGAACTATAAGTTTGGATTCTCCTTTTACTTTCCAATTGAGCAGAATGCTGTCATTTGCTCCAATTGTTAGAGGACTGGCTTGAAAGTCATATATCTTTGGCTGGCATGACCATAATATCATTACTGATACTATTATCAGACAAGTTCTTGTCTTGGGCCGCCATTTACACAACAATAAAGAAAAATGTTTCATAATATCCTTTTTAATGTATATCAGCGTATTGGTTTAATTTATTGTACATCTGCACAATTGCTCTGCTACTTCTGGGCAGGCGTTTCTGAAGGTGGAGATATAATGGCTGTTGGCTCATGGCTACTCGGAGAAATAGCAGGCGGGTTTTCGGGTCCTTTTGAACTTAAATACAAAACCGAACTTACCCCGGCCAATATTAACAGTGTATTGTCAAATACCGGCATCGATTTATTATTGATAACATACCAAATAAAATAGACCCCTAAAACAAAGTTCCAAAGTACAACCTGGGTGCGTTGTACACTTAAATTTGTCCCATCTGAAAGAATATCTTCCAGGAACGATCTATGCATTTTAATTGAAATGGATTGAACCGGGGTGCCCGTTGCAGCAGCTACAGTACTGACAGTTTTTTTTTTATAATAATCTATAAAACTTGCAAGGCCGGTAGTTCCCCCACTAATCCCTAATAACATCAGTATGGAATCATTCAAAGAGTCACTTAAGCCGGTTAAAAGTATCAGATAGCCAAATCCGCCTATAACAATCACTGTCCAAAAAGCAAGTTGTGTTTGTGCCAGGCTATAAGGCCCGGGAAGGTGGCCAATATTATCCGGGTCTCTGATCAGACCTGTTTTATGACACACCAGTATGAATAAAACTATAAAACATACATACAATAGTAACAGGATATAAAAAACTCTTGACTCGTAAAAAACCAGAGTTAATTTGGTATTTGGCTTAATGCTTTTGGCATAATTTATCGGAAACATGCCAGACCAACCTATCGATAATTTAAACTTGATTTTATTTTGATTCCAATGTGCCATATGGAATAATCTATTCCATGCATCTTTATTAGTGCTATCTTTTTTAAATACGAATGGTATGTCCAATGTGTCTGGCCATAACCTGTTATTCATATCCTGCGAACTCATTTCTGAATAGTATGAGGTAATCATACCTTTTAATGGGAATCCTTCAGCATATAACATTAGCTGACTATTGTCTGATGGGCGCTGCGACAAAAGGCCTTTAGGATTACTTACTGTAACGCGGATGATATTATCGGCATGGATTATATTGCCAGGTTCATGACCTGTACTAATTCTTAATATTTCTGTTTTTAGTGGTTTATCATCTTTTTTTTCAGAACTATCAATAAGTATGGGGATATTCCTTTTGTTATCGGTAATTGGGGTACCCGATAATGCCTGTGCGAAAACCGTTACCGGGCAAACACTAATTACCATTATTATCAAGAGGATAACATACCTATAGATAGTATTAGATTTTACCATAAGTTTAATACTGATAGTTATTACTATTATGTTGTTATACCCTTATAGTTAATACGTTACTACAAGTTTGTAGTAATTACTTTTAGGAATTATAAGTGTGTATGCGTAATAACAAGATGTCTTAATAATCTTTCGGCAGGATCGGGTAGTTTATTGTATAAAATTATTTTGTTTAAGCGATATTATAAGCTATTAGTACGACATGTATAGCTAAATGGGAAAGTTTACAGTTTTAGCTTACGTTGATTTGAGCGTTTAGCCATAGGCTTTCATAATGAATCTTAAATGCTCGTTTACTACCAAACAGAAAAAATTAAGGAATGGAGCCTATTTTTTCCAAATAGCAGTTAAGCCGCCAGCTTTGCCGGTGAATGGATCTGTTTTGGGAATGGGCAGGCTTGCTATATTTTCATCTGTTTTAGGTCGTTCGCCGGGCAATCCCTTGTTCACATCCCAGCTGCGGCCATCTTCGTAGGCGCCAACGATGCCCAGGTTTTCACTACCAAGATTTTTATGGCCGACACCGGCGGGGATAACGATTATATCGCCGGCCTGCACCTTTACCTGACGCCCCTTTTCACCGCCGAGGTGCAGGAGCGCCGAACCGCTGTAAACTCCTAAAACTTCATGAGAGGTACTGTGATAATGATGAAAGGGATAAACGCCGTTGCGCCAGGAGTTTGTCCAATTATAGCCAGCAAAATGTTGTTCCAGCCAGGCAGCGCCTTCATTCTCGCGGGCTGTAAAAGCATTACGATATAGTAACAATGGGAACTTGCTATTAGGAATCAACCCATCGTCATGAAAAAGTAGTTGTTCCGGTTCCATTGATTGTTTGGTGTTAAAATGCTTTGGTGTACTAAAGGCTAATAAGCCGAGCCATGATAAAAATATTTTACGTTCCATGAGATTTCTTTGTAATTAGACTACCTTCTTTGGTTACCATTTTGTTGAATGCTGAAAAAAGCGTTTGTTCATAACTATAGCACTTGATTGGATAACGTATGAGTAGAATTGCTGTTTTGGCAAACTTTTCAATATTAAACGTGTCTTTATTTATAATAATTACCTGACATGAAAACTTTTGAAATACCTGTTGGCCAAAGCCAGCGATTATTAAAATTTGAACCGCAAAAAGCAGTGAATACTTTTAAGATCTATGCTACTGACAAGGCGGAAGACTGGATCGATCATGAACAATCCCGATCTGTGGATGTGCCCCCGGATGGATTACTGGGCACCATTACAATATACAGTGAGCATCATTTTGACTTTAAAGGGGTTGGCGCTTTAACCGGTCAGGACTTGTCCAGTATAGCTGCCCAAATAGTGAGGCATCCTCAATTCAAAGCAGAATAAAATTTAAAAAACAGGACAGCTTTGGGCCATCCTGTTCTTTGCATCTTAATGCTGGCCGCCTTTGCGGCCGGCTTTCCTTGCTTCCTCAGAGCTGAACTCATGTGCGTGCCCTGATTCATGTGCTGCTTTACCGCCTTTGCTGGCGATTTCGCGCTGCTTGTCATCATCCATAGCCGCGAAGCCACGGTTAGATGAATTGTCATCGCTGTTGCCTTGAGTCTCCTGGCTGTTTCCGCGGTTTTCATTGCTGTTGCCCTGACTTTCCTGCCTGTTACTACGGCTTTCCTGACTGTTTCCGCGGCCTTTCTGATCCTGATCTTCCCGGCCCTGTTTTTTTTGATTAGTTGCCATTTTAATAAACTTTAGAATTTATGATTATTGCATCTACTATAACAAGTAAATACTATAATAGGCATGCCAGCGATTATCATAAATTAATTAAAAATTAAGTTATTACAGGACAATGAGTTAGTATACAACAGAATGGATGAGTTGAATCGGGCAGTATTTTAGCCAACAGGGCTCTGTATATGATAGCAAACAGCAGTGTATATTAATTGGTAATAATCATAATTAAGACAATCCTGATCAGTATAACTAATCCGAAGCCCGGATATTAATATATACGAAATAATCTAAAAATTGAATGGGTAAGTTTCCGGCATTTGACTTCCATCAGGTTTAATATGAAGCGGATGGAGCGCGGTTGTAATATCTATATAAATAAATGCATCGTACCGGCGGTTAAATATCGTAGGTACATAATTTCCGTGTCGCTCGTTCTCAGGGTTATATACTACACCAATTGCCCTGTGAGGTATCGGTTTACGCACAACCTCCTCCTTCCCGGGAGGAATAAAGATCAGCAAGCTATTATTGAGCAATTCTTTGTGTAACAGATCCTCTACGCTGCCGTCTTTGGCAGCCGGTACAGGCATCACCGTCATGGGAGCTCCCCATCGGCTACCGGCAATTACAGTTCCCATATAAGAACCAAAACCGACCAAAACCGCATCCATGTCGCCAAAATGCTCCCTTGCCAGCTGCCCGGTATTGTACATTCCATATCTTACCATATCGGTATATCGCGCATCACCTATGTGGGTGTTGTGTTCCCACACAACACCTTTTGCTTTACTGCCATAAAATTGAAATATACGCTTAAGGGTTTCCATCATGTGTGTATCCCTCATGTTCCAGGTATTGTTATTAAACCCCGTCATGTTAGCATAATATTCTTCTGCATTGACAGCTATGTGGGCATTTTGCTCCATATTCAAAGCTGCTTCCGGGTCATGATCGTATACAGGAACTTTGCTTCGTATTTCGGTAAGTAACTTCACAACCTCATCTCTGCATGAATCTTCCATCGTGTATTGTGCACGGGCGTACTCGTGCTCATTGTTCCCGTAAGGCTCAAAACATTTAATGGCATCCATGGCTAATTCAGCCGCTTGTGGATCAGTGGTTTTCAAATAGTCAATTAGCGCTTCCATTGATTCCCACAGGCTATAAACATCAAGCCCATAAAAGCCTACACGCTTGTTTGCCGGCTGATTACTATTGTATTCTTTTAGCCAGCTGATTAGGGATTCAATCTCCCAGTTGGCCCACATCCAGGTTGGCCAGCGGTTAAACTCCATCAAAAGTTCAAGAACCGTTTTGTCCTGGTCGGCATACCCTTTGATATACCGGTTGAGCCGGTAGCAATCCGGCCAGTCACCTTCCACCGCAATAAAATTGAATCCATTTTCAAGAATCAGCCTTTTTGTGATCGCAGTTCTCCAGGTATAATATTCATGAGTGCCGTGAGAAGCTTCACCCAGCATTACACACTTTGCCTCACCAATTCTCTCCATTAATGGCGTAAGGTCCCTGGCTTCAGCTAACGGATAAGTTTTACGGGCAAAAGCAGCCAATGTTTTTGAAGTGGTTTGAAATAAATCTGCCATGGCTCAATTTCTTATTTATCATGCTCACGATTTTTGAGTTCTGCGGCAACGCTTGCCTCTTTACCTCCCTTTTCAACAGCCTTATCTTCTGCCTTTTTCACTTTGTCTTTTTCATTTATCGGGCTGTTTGTATGCAAATTATTATTCTTAACCTTTTTTTCGTTCTTGGGATCGTTCATAGTTTTACAATATTAAATTTTACACTTTTGACCAACAATAAACTTAAAGGAACGGTAATAAATCAATGGTTAATAAATTAACATTGGCCAACTTCTTATGTTTTAAATTTTTCATTAAGCAAGTTGCAATACAGAAACATCAAACCTCTAAATCATACGATTTAAAGGTGTTTGATCGGTTGGTATCGCTTTCTGTTGCTCACCTATGATGACCAGTTTGTAAAGAACTTTCAATTTATATTAATCTTATTGTGCAGCATTTTATATCGGCCACCTATTTCCGTAGTAAATACTACTGTATATTTGCCGGATAATGGTTGAGCCGATATTAATTAATGATTTCATGCAATCGCGCATTCCGATTGCTTTGATTGACGTGCGTACACCTGCCGAGTTTGAACATGGGCACGTTCCGGGCGCTTTTAACCTGCCATTATTCAGCAATGAAGAAAGGGTAAAAGTTGGCACCACCTATAAACAGGTGGGGCGGGAAGAAGCGATTCTTTTAGGCTTTGATTTGACCGGCCCGAAATGGTCGGGGTTTATCAAACGGGTATTGGAAATTGCACCAGGCAAAAAAATAGGTGTCCATTGCTGGCGTGGGGGTATGCGTAGTGGCGCCATGGCCTGGGCGCTTGATCTGTATGGGTTTGAAGTTTATGTGATTCGGGGTGGTTATAAAACTTATCGGAAGTGGGTACATGAACAATTCGAAAAAAGATATCAGCTTTTGATACTGGGCGGTATGACCGGGTCCGGGAAAACTAAAATCCTTCACCAGCTTAAAAACATGGGCGAGCAGATCATCGATCTTGAAGATCTGGCACAGCACCAAGGCTCAACTTACGGCAGTATGAATAAAATGGTACAGCCAACGCAGGAGCAGTTTGAAAACAACTTAGCCCAGCAGTTAAAAGAATTAGACAGCCAGCAAAAGATATGGGTAGAAGATGAAAGTCTGACCATTGGTAAACGTTCTGTTCCTAATCCTTTCTGGCATCAGATGCGGGATAGCGCTCTTATCGATATAAAAGTTGATCTGCAACAGCGTATCGCATCATTAGCTGTTGAATACGGTGGCTTGGATAAAGGTTTTCTGGCAGCATGTACAGAGCGCATCCGAAAACGCCTCGGCCCGGAGCAAACCAAACATGCCTTAGTGGCGATCAGGGAAAATCGCATGGAAGATTTTATCAGTATCGTGTTGGTTTACTATGATAAAACTTACCGTAACGGATTAACCAAACGAAATGCGAATCAGGTATTTTCGCTTGATATTACCGGTGACGACATAGCAACTTACGCCACTCAACTCTTAACTTTTACACATACTATTCCTGTAATTGAACAGGCTCAGAATTAATGGAAACAACAGCAATCAAACTCACTCAATACTCACATGGCGCAGGCTGCGGCTGTAAAATAAGCCCGGCTATTCTTGATAAAATATTGCACAGTCATATCCCGGCACTACCAGATGCCCGGCTTTTAGTAGGTAACGATAAACGCGACGACGCGGCAGTACTGGATCTTGGAAATGGCACGGCGCTAATTTCAACAACCGATTTTTTTATGCCGATTGTGGATGATGCCTATGATTTCGGGCGCATTGCATCTGCCAATGCAATTAGTGATGTATATGCTATGGGCGGTAAACCTGTATTAGCTATCGCTATATTAGGCTGGCCTATTGATAAGCTGCCGCCAGAAGTAGCTCAAAAAGTATTAGAAGGCTCCAGGGCCGTTTGTGCCGAAGCTGGTATTACTTTAGCAGGTGGCCACAGTATAGACTGCCCCGAACCTGTATTTGGCTTAGCAGTTAATGGAATAGTGAATATTCCACAGCTTAAACAAAACTCAACTGCTACCACCGGATGCCGACTGTACTTAACCAAGGCATTGGGGGTAGGTATTTTATCAACCGCACAAAAACGGGGAATTTTATTACCGGAAGATGCCGCCATTGCTTTAAAAAGTATGACCACATTAAACAAGTTAGGCGAAGTTTTTGGGCAAATGGATTATGTAAAAGCCATGACAGATGTAACTGGCTTTGGTTTACTGGGACATCTTTCTGAAATGTGCGAGGGAAGCGGCTTGTCGGCAGTAATCGAGTTCAACAAAGTTCCGGTTATTAGCTCACTGGCATACTATCTTGATCAAAAGTGCTTTCCGGGTGGTACACAGCGAAACTGGAACAGCTATGGAAGTAAAATTGGCCCATTAACAGAAGAACAAAAGTATATCCTGGCTGATCCGCAAACCAGTGGTGGTTTGCTGGTAGCCGTTGCAGAAGAAAGTATTAATGATTTTGAAGCAGAAATGCTAAAACTGGATCATCATTTTACGGCTATAGGCTGGCTTAAGCAAAAGGATACTGCCTCTTTAATAACGATTTTATAAAATCCCGTAATTAATGCACTGACAATCTCACATTTACAATTAAGATCTTAATAATACTTACAACGAAACGTAAAACTTTAGCTGCCACTCTTTGCATGCTAATAACCGGGTTATTGGTATCAGCGACTAAGGCTCAAACCTCTCCGGTAGCTTTTACTCCCATCCGCCGCCAAGAGATCGATATAAATAGACGATTGCCTGAAGTTGTTGCAGCCGGTCATTAATGCTATTTAATTGCGCAGCCAATAAGCTTTGCTGTGCCGTAAGCACCTCCGTATAGTTTGCTGATCCATAACGAACCAGTTGCTGCGTATAATTTACAGATTTCTCCAGGTTTTCCAATTGTAAAACCCGGGTAGTGGCTTTTTCTCCCGCGGCTTGGTAGGACATCAGGGCGTTCGACACATCCTGCCCCGCGCTTAAAACGGTATATTGAAAATTCAGAAGCGCCTGTTGTTGCTGTTCCTTAGCCACCTGCAATCGTGTTTTATTGGTGCCTTTATTAAAAATAGGCTGCGTTAAACCGGCGGTCAGGTTTCCTACTAATGATCCCACACCGAAAAAGGATACATAACTGGAATAGCCACCGGAGCCGGTTAAGGTAAGAGACGGGTAAAAATAAGTCCGGGCCACATTGGTTAGTTCGTAAGCATTTCTGAAAGCATATTCGGCTGCCAAAACATCCGGTCTGTTGGCCAGCATTTGGGCCGGTATACCGGGGTTTAGCTTGGCAATCGGTTTTTGATCGTCAATTTTAGTGCGTGCAATAGGGCCGGGAGCTCTGGACAGTAATAAATTAATGATGTTTTCTGTTTGCCAAATCGTTTGTTTTAAATCCGGAATGGTTACTTTAACGGCATACTTACTGGCCTCGCTTTGTACAACGGCAGCACCAGTAACAACGTCGGCATTTTTCAGGTCCTTCATTACATCCACTGTGGTCTGCCAATTCTTTACACTTTGTTCTGTAATTAGCAACTGCTGGTCTAAAGCCAGCAGGTTATAGTAGTTATTAGCAATATCAGCAACCAACGCAGTTTGCACAGCCCTGGCGTTTGCTGAGGATTGTAAAAGAGAAGCCAACTGAGCCTTTTTTGCACTTTTTAATTTACCCCAAATGTCAGCTTCCCAACTTGCTGTCAATCCAGTTGAATACTGACGACCATTGTTAGCATTCTTAGAGCCGGCAGTATTTGAAGAGCCCGACCATGTTAAACCGGCATTTGCATCAATGCTGGGATAATAAGCCAGCTTACTTTGATCATAATAAGCCTGTGCTTGCCTGGTTACGGAATAAGCCGTTTGAAGGTTAATATTATGACTAATACCCTCGGTAATCAGCTTTTGCAGCAGCGTGTCTGTAAAAATCTCGTTCCAGTGCAGTTTGGCTATGGAATTGGTATCTGCACTATTATAATCCCTGAATAGCTTTGTATTAATGGGTGCCGGTTTTTGATAGGGCTTTGTTACATGACAGGCAGCAAACATGCCCAACGTAACTGCAAGTACTCCTATTTTTATAATATTTTTCATGCTGTTATTTGGTTGGATTCGGGTGAATCGTGTTTGAATGATCTGTGGATGAAGAAGCGTCGATTTTAGTCGTTGTCATTTCACCTTTTTTAACCTTTTCCTGCAAGGTTTGAAACAGGATGAACAGCACAGGTGTAATAAAAACCCCAAATAGCGTACCTATTAACATGCCACCTACCGCGCCTGTACCAATAGAACGATTACCGTTAGCTCCCGCACCCGTGGCCACCATTAACGGGATAAGTCCAAAAATGAAGGCAAATGATGTCATTAAAATAGGACGAAGCCTTGCTTGCGCGCCGCTTAATGCTGCTTCAACAATACTCATCCCGGCCCTGCGTCTTTCAATTGCAAACTCAACGATCAGTATAGCATTTTTTGACAAGAGGCCAATGAGCATTATAAGTGTTATCTGAAGATAAATATTATTGTTTATGCCAAACAAATAAGCGAAAATAAAAGCCCCGGCTATACCAATGGGGATAGTAAGTAAAATAGACAGCGGTAAAATATAGCTTTCGTACTGACCACTTAATATCAGGTAAACAAATACTAAACAAAGCAGGAAAATGTAAATGGTTTGGCTGTTGCCGGAAAGCTCCTGCCGTGTTATGCCTGAATATTCATAACCATAACCTTGCGGCAATTGCTGTGCTGCAACCTGCTGGATGGCGGATACAGACTGCCCCGAGCTATAACCCATATTTGGTGATCCGTTGATGTTAATGGAGTTAAAAAGATTAAAGCGCGTGATTGATTGCGGTCCGTAATCTTGTGTCAACGTCACAAATTCAGTAACTGGAATCATCTCCCCTAACGAATTTCTCACAAATACAGAATTCATGCTTTCCGGTGTAGCCCTGTATTCTGGCGAAGCCTGTACCATAACCCGGTATTGCTGCCCAAATTGGGTAATATTAGAGGCATATATCCCTCCAAAATATCCTTGCATGGCGCCGGTAACATCGGTAACATTTAAGCCTGCCTCTTTAATTTTAGGCACATTTACATTCATTAAATATTGCGGAAAATTGGGATTAAATGAAGTTGTTGCAAACTGTATTTCAGGCCGCTCGGTGAGTGCCGATAAAAAATCCTGACTTATTTTATAAAACTGCGCAATGCTTCCACCCGTTTTATCCTGCAACTGGAAAGCAAAGCCGTTGGTTGCACCAAAACCTTGTATAGTTGGCGGGGCCACAAACTTAATTTCCGCTTCTGTAATTGCGGCTGCCTTTTGTGTCAGTTCTTTAATTATTACCTGAATATCTCTTTTTCTTTGCGTCCAGGGAATCAACTTCATAATTACCATGCCGTAATTATTGCCATTGCCAGAAAGCGGACCGCGCCCATTAACCGCGAGGATGTTGTTCACTTCGGGTATGGTGCGGCCGAGCGCTTCAATTTTACGTGTTACCTTATTTGTTCTGTCAAGCGAAGCGCCGGGTGGGAGGCTGATGTTACAGCTGATAGAACCAAGATCTTCGTTAGGGACAAAGCCTGTAGGGGTGGCTTTAGCTATAAAAAACAACAATATTACAAAGACTAAAAGTAACGAAACAGGAACCCATTTTTTACGACTGAAAAAAGTAACCGCCTGTACATAACGATTGCTCATGTGGTTAAAGGCTGTATTAAATGCCAGGTAAAACTTTTGAATAAAGTTTAACTTCTTGTTTTCCTTATCGTGTCCTTTCAAAAAAAGCGCACATAATGCCGGGCTTAAGGTGAGCGCGTTAATAGCCGAAAGAATGATAGCGATAGCCAGTGTCAACCCAAACTGTTTATAGAAAACACCGGAAGAACCACCGATAAAGCTAACCGGTATAAACACCGCTGACATGACCAGCGTTATTGAAATAATGGCACCTGAAATTTCACTTAGTGCATCAATGCTGGCCTCTCTTGCAGAATGATACCCAGCATCCAGCTTAGCATGTACTGCTTCCACCACTACTATGGCATCGTCTACAACTATCCCAATAGCTAAAATTATAGCAAACAAGGTTAGCAGATTGATAGTGAAGCCGAAGATATTTAAAAAGAAAAAGGTGCCGATAATGGCTACCGGAACGGAGATAGCCGGTATAAGAGTGGACCGGAAGTCCTGCAGAAAAATAAACACAACAATGAACACTAAAATAAAAGCCTCCAGTAAGGTGTGCAATACTTTATCAATAGAGGCGAGTAAAAAATCATCGGCATTTTGTAACGCAACATATTTTATACCTTTTGGAAAATTTTTAGCGGCAACCGCCATGGCTTTAACCGCTTCCTGGATAACCTGGTGCGCATTTGAACCTGCAACCTGCGAAACATCCATAGAAATGGCGGGATGACCATTCATGCGGGTGGAATTAAAATAATTTAGTGCCCCAAGTTCAATACGGGCAACGTCGCGCAGCCTGAGTACCCTGCTTCGTGCAAGTGAACGGATAACAATATCGCCGAACTGGGTTGTATCACTCAATGTGCCCGGATATTTAATCACATATTGAAATGCCTGGCCTCCCCTTTCGCCAAACTGCCCGGGGGCTGCCTGTATATTCTGCTCTGCCAAAGCAGCGGTTATATCCGCCGGAACAAGCCCATAAGAGGCCATTACCTGGGTATTTAACCAAATACGCATGGAATAATCCATTTGGCTGGCTAAAGTGGCGTCTCCTACACCCTGAATCCTTTTTATAACAGGAACAATGTTGATATCGGCGTAATTTTGCAGAAAGGTTTGATCATAAGCGGGGTTTACACTATAAACTGAATACGTTATTAAACTACTTGTTTGCTTTTTTTGTACAGTTACGCCTGCTTTTGTTACTTCCTGCGGTAATAAAGAGGATGCCCGCGATACTGCATTTTGCACATTAATGGCTGCCAAATTTGGATCGCTGCCCACTTTAAAACTTACTGTAATATTTGCAGAACCATCATTATTTGCGGTTGAGGTAAGGTAATCCATGTTTTCAACCCCATTAATTTGCTGCTCAAGCGGAATAACTACGGTTTTTAATACCACATCGGCACTTGCCCCGCTATAGGTAGCCTGCACCTGGACTGTGGGAGGTGCAATATCCGGATATTGAGAAATTGGCAGAGTAAGCAATCCTACTATACCCAAGGTTACTATGATAATGGAAACGACCGTTGAAAGGACAGGACGTTCGATAAATTTTTTTAACATAATCTGGAGATAAATAGAAATGTAGCTGCCTATGGATTGCTATAAACGGCCTCTGGACTCAATATTTTTGGCTTGATCTGCATATTCTCACGAAGAGAACTTATACCATCAACAACAATCATCTGTCCGGTTTTAACTCCTTGCTGAACCACATAGTTCTGTCCTGCACTTGCGCGAACCTTTAATTCCTGCGATTTTACTTTATTTGCAGCGCCTACTACATAAACAAATAACTTACCCTGTATTTGATAAGTTGACTTTTGAGGAACCATTAAGGCCGTATCTATAGTTGTAGGAATACGTACAATGGCGCTGCTTCCGCTGCGTACTAAACCACCTGGATTTTTGAAAGTGGCTCTCATATTAATGGCACCCGTTTGTGAATTGATGAGTCCGCTTGCAGTTTCTATCTTTCCCTTGGTTGCCAATTGTGTACCATTGGCCAACACCAAAATAACCGGCGGCAATGTGGCCAGTTTTTGCTGCATCGTGCCCCCTTTGGCGGCTGAAAAAAAGTCAAGGCCTTGCCGTTCATTAATTGAGAAGTAGGCATAAATACTCCCAATATTTGAAACCGTGGTTAATGGATTGACTGTAGTGCTGCTAATCAGACTTCCTATTTTATAAGGCAGCACGCCGATAACCCCATTGGCAGGGCTATAAATAGTTGTATAACTCAGATTAGTTTTTGCATTATTAAATGCGGCCTTAGCCTGTGCAAGTGCCGCTTGTTTGGCTTCCAGTGTATACTGGGCCGATTTAAGTTCAAAAGGACTAACAATATCCTTTTCTACAATGGGTCTTACCTTGTCTACCTGCATTTGAGCTGCGTTTACATCAGCCACTGCAATTTTTATATTGGCTTGGGCAGTTCTTACATCCTGCTCATATTGCGGTGCATTAATACGAAAAAGCAATTGTCCCCGCTTAACTGATGCTCCCTCATCAACATAAATATTTTCAACATAACCGTCAATTTTAGGCCTAATCTCGATGTTTTGAATACCTAATATAGATGCCGGATAATCTGCGTTGATTTGGGCTTTCCTGGGTGTGAGTTTCATCACCGTGTAGGTTTTAAGTGGCGTTTTTGCCGTCTTTGCTCCACCTCCTCCGCATGAAGATAAAATTAGCAAAGCCAGGAATGCCAAGGGAGACAAAAAGGTTTTAAGCTGATTCATAATATAAAAACAATTAAAATAGCAGGTAGTTTTAAACGTAAATTACCTGACTACTATTGCTTATTTATTGTGTCATAGCCATCTGTATCAATTCTTTTACCTCGGTATCTATAATAGGTATCGACACAGCATGTCGAAGCCCGTCAAAACCACAATTATTAAAGCCAAAGAATAATTTTAGAGCAATCCTTTTTTAAACCTGAATTTAACTACAGGCTGAATTATTTATTCAGCCTGTAGAATCTCAAAATCAAAGGCAATAAAATAGTTAGAAACTGATTCCTAATTGCATCGCGGTAGTATATGAACCAGGCAGGTTATTGCCAAACCTTGCCGGTTCGCTTAATGAAAGATAGATTTGGTAATTTTTTTGACTGCTAATAATTTTACCGAATACTGGAGTCATCCCGTATCTTCCATCTGTCTGAAAAGCGAGCCTTGGGGTAATGGTAAAACCATGAGGAAAACGGAACATAACTCCGGGATGGAAAAGCATATAATTCATTTTGCTTGATCCGTTTTGTACTAACATAAACGGCACCATTTCCATACTGAAACCTAAATGGTCACTCTTTAAAAGATTGAGTCCAAATGGCAAACCGAATGCCGTACTTTTTGAAAAGTTGGCGGTAAAGCCATTATTACTAAATGTACCGATTGGTGCCAATAGAGCAAAAAAACCTGTCACCTTCGGATATGTTGTTGGAGCAGGATTGTCTTGTTGGGCAAAGCTATTTTTAAAAAACAAACATAGTATCAAAAATACTACCACCCCTTTAATTCTTATGTTTTTCATATTAATATAAATTAGTTTTCAGCGAATTAAACCCCATAATCTGTAATAATTCTGAATGTTTTTTTGATAAATGCTGAACCCCTATAGTATATCACTAAAAACACCAGGATTAATGTTTTTTAAAGCTTTGTAACAGAAATTTGACTGAAAGAATGCGCTATAGAATAGATCGTGTTCAACAATGGAGTCTTAGCTATTATTTCCATCTTGGTTGTCTCTGAATATGGTTTGTTCAAGGGCTTTTACATTTTAAACTATAGTAACTTATTAATAAATTCCTGTTTGATGATTTGCTAAGGAGGATGTTTCTTTCAATGAAAAGCCGAAATGGTCTGCAACTAATTGAGTCGGGTTGGAATTTAACCAATGATTCAATGATAATTCCTGATACTCCGAGCTATTGAAAAGCACAATTAATTTTAGCGTTTCTTTTCCGGTATTCTCAATATAGTGGCCGTAGCCCTGTTTAATAAAAGCAACCATTCCCTTACCGTAAGGCATAGTTTTCACTCGTCCATGTGACCCAAAAATACTAACATTTCCCTGGCCACTCATTACATATTGCCATTCATCCGCATTGGGGTGCCAATGTAGCTCGCGCATTGCGCCTGGTTCAAGGTTCATTCGTAAAGCTGTTAAAGAATTTTGGATTGGGAACTCTTTGGAAGACACTATTTTTGTGTATCCTCCTTTAAATTCCTGTAAAATAGCATCAGTTTCCATACGGAATTTATGCGAAGAGCTGCTGATAGGAATACCACTGCTAATATTTGTCGGCTTTGCTTCTGCTGCAATTTTACCCATACCTATATATAATTCTTTTTTTGGAATGGAAGCAAATAAGTTGGCAGGCAAGCCTGTATTACGTGCCAGTATTTCGGGAGAAGTATGGCTCAACCAGTCTGTTACACTAAATGTGCCGAATTCAGAAAAATGTCCATTATCAAATCCAAGTAAAAAGTGGCATGGCTTATCGCCAATACATTGCAGCATATGCCCGTGTCCTCTTGGAAAATACCAAATATCCCCTACTTCAAAATCATCTGTTGATGTGGTACCATCTGGAGTAATTGCAGTTGTGCGAACCTTACCTTCTAATACATAAGCCCATTCTGCAGCTATGGAATGCCAGTGTAATTCGCGAAAAGCACCCGGATTAAGCCGCATAGATACTCCTGCAATGCTTTGCGAAACAGGAAACTCTTCAACTGTTGCTTCCTTTGCAGTTCCGGCAGAGCTAATAAACCCTTTGCTGCCATGCTCAATGTCAAAAACAAAATCTTCCAGTTCTCCCGGTGCTTTGTCAAAACCCGATTTTATTGAGGCCGTTATCGCTGCATCGGCTTGATTAGGGGTCAATGAATTAATGCCGGTAGCGGCTGCTACCAAACCAACTGTTGATAATGTTGCTGCGGAAAGAAAACCGCGCCTTGTAGTTTCCATAATTTTTAATTTGATTGAACAAACTTAGATAACAAAAATTGTAAAACCAAATTAAACATCATATGTTTAAAACTTTACATAAGATGTTTAAATTAAATTGGTTTTATTTAAAAAATAAGAGTTTATTTCTTAACAATTAATTAACCAAATGATCTTTTTCATGTTTAATTATACAAAAAATAATAAAGTGGAGTTATGATAATGAAAAGCGACTGCATTTAAAAGGATAATAAAAGTTGATAAAAAATCTGCGATAATATATTGTTATTTATAAACGTTAATTCATATTATAACGAAATTAAACAAAACATCGTATGTTTGTATTTAATCATTCAACTTGAAATTTATGAAGCTTTGCGATAAAATCGTTAATCAGATCAAAAAGGATATTACTGATGGAAAATATAAACCAGGTGAAAAAATACCTGCTGAACCGGCGTTAATGAAGTTGTACAATGTTGGCAGGTCTACCATAAGGGAGGCTATAAAAACTCTGGCTATATCAGAGATTTTAATTGTTCAGCAAGGTTCCGGAACATTTGTGAATAAAAATTTCCAGGGCATGAGCATGGAGCAACGGTTGCGCAGGGGTGATTTTGATGAGATAAACACGGTAAGAGCATTGCTGGAAAAAGAAATTGTAAAACTGGCCACACTTAATCATACAGATGAACAATTGACTGAGATAGAACAAAACCTTGAAAATCGTAAATTGGCTATACAGTCTGAAATACATCAGGGGTGCGCAGATGCTGACATTGCATTTCATATGGCTATTGCCAATGCTTCCGGAAACAATGTATTAGCAGATCTGTATTACAGCTTTACTTTAATTATCCGTAGTTTTTTCTCCGCCAGAGATACGCAGGGCATCAGCCATTTCGCAATGAATCATTATCTGCATGAACAATTGTTCAAAGCGATCAAAACTAAAAAAATCAGTCAGGCACAATTAGTACTTCAAAGGATCTTAGATAACAATTATTAAAGCGACAATTTATGACAATCAAAGAAAGTCCTATTCAAAGAGTACCTGTTACTAAAATAAACGGCAATCATAGTTTAGCAACCATAGATAAACTTGCTATAGAAGAACCATTAGAAATAAGGCTCGCTTTTGGTGCAGGACTGAACAGGATAGTCAAAAATATTTCAGTAACCATGCGCACGCCCGGCAGTGATGCGGAACTGGCAACCGGTTTTTTATTTACAGAAGGTATCATAAAAGACAAAAACGACCTGGCTTCTGTAAACCATTGTTTTATTGCCTGCGCAGAGAATAAAGAAAATGTGATACAGGTTGAACTGGGTGAAGGTGCAATACCAGAGCTAAAAAACATAGAACGTAATTTTTATACTACCTCAAGCTGTGGTGTTTGCGGTAAAGGATCAATTGCTGCCATAAAAACTGTAAGCGCTTTTCAGCCCAGCCAAAACAATGATTTTTTTATCACCCGTGAAATGATGCTGGAGCTACCTGATCGTTTAAGGCTTTACCAGGACATTTTTGACGTTACCGGGGGCTTGCATGCATGCGCTTTATTCAATACAGCTGGAGAGCTTTTATTACTTCGCGAAGATGTTGGCAGGCATAATGCGCTGGACAAACTAATTGGCGCCGCGTTGGAAAAAGATTTATTACCACTAAAAAACGCCGTGCTATTGTTAAGTGGCAGGGCCAGTTTTGAATTGGTACAGAAAGCAGCAATGGCAGGCATCAATATTATTGGAGCAATTGGAGCCCCGTCAAGTCTGGCGGTACAACTGGCCGGTGAGTTTGGAATAACCTTAGTTGGTTTTTTACGCAAGCAACGATTTAATATTTATACAATGGGGCAACGTATTTTAATACCGAAGTATGAAAATTAGAATAAAAGGAAACGCATTACGATACCGCCTTACCAAAAGTGATATCTCCAGTTTGGCCGATAATGGCTACTTACAGGAACAAACCAGTTTTGCAGAGCAACCGTTAATTTATGCATTAAAGGCTGTAAATGATGATACATTGAGTGCAGGGTTTTGTGGCAATACCATTACCCTATTTATGCCGAAGAAAATGGCCGCCGAACTAATCAATACAGAAAAGGTCGGTTTTGAGGCTAAAAGCGGTGCTTTGCAACTGCTGGTTGAAAAAGATTTTACCTGCCTGGATAATGTGGAAGAAGATCAGAGCGATAACTACCCTAACCCACTGGCATTACAAAAAAACTAAATTATGTAGCTATGGCAACAGATAAAGAAATCCCTTCAGCTGAAAATCCGGAAAAGTTATTGAATTTAAAATCAACCGGACCAAAAAAGTGGGCAGCCGGTATCCCGGCTGTAGTTGCAGCTTTAAGCGATGTAATTGAAGAGGGCATTCCCTTTAGAGGAACCGGGGCATTATTTGTAATGAACCAAAAAGGGGGCTTTGATTGTTCAAGTTGCGCCTGGCCAGATCCGGATGATGACCGGTCACCTGTGGGCGAGTATTGCGAGAATGGAGCGAAGGCACTAGCGGAAGAAGCTACTACTAAAAGAGTAACTGCAGAATTTTTTGCTAATAATTCTGTAGCTGACCTGGCTAAATTAACCGACTTTGAAATAGGTAAAAAAGGACGATTAACTGAACCCATGTATTTGCCTGCAGGAGGCACACATTACCAGCCAATTAGCTGGAATAATGCTTTTACAAAAATTGCCGAACATTTAAATGCACTAAAATCACCGGATGAGGCTGTTTTTTACACATCCGGCCGTACCAGTAATGAAACCTCCTTTTTGTACCAGCTATTTGCAAAAGAGTTTGGCACTAATAATATGCCTGATTGCTCTAACATGTGCCATGAATCTTCAGGTACCGCTTTAAAGCCTACAATTGGTATTGGCAAGGGAACGGTAACGTTGAATGATTTTTATGATACGGATCTGATAGTTATTATTGGCCATAACCCTGGTACTAATGCTCCACGTATGATGTCTGCGCTGGAGAAAGGAAAAAAGAACGGGGCAAAAATCATTGCTATTAATCCATTGCCCGAAGCCGGTTTAATGGCTTTTAGGAATCCCCAGGAAATAAAAGGAGTTTTAGGAACTGGCGCGCAGCTGGCAGACCTTTATCTTCCGGTTAAAATAAATGGTGATATGGCTTTGTTAAAAGCTTTTGAAATGCTGCTGCTTGAAGCAGAAAAAGCATCACCGGGAAAAGTACTGGACAACGAATTTATTGTCGGAAACACGGTTGGTTACAGCGAGTTTATTAAACAGTTTAAAAACTATGATTTAAACAAGCTGGCAATTGACGCGGGTATCCCCGCCGCCGATATTCGCCTGGCTGCTGGTATGCTGGCAAATAATAAGCGCATTATTTTTTGCTGGGGCATGGGCTTAACGCAACAGCCAAATGGCGTGGAAATGATCAGGGAGATCGTCAATATCTGCCTGATGAAGGGAAGTATAGGCAAACCTGGTGCCGGCGTATGCCCTGTGCGCGGACATAGCAATGTACAAGGCAATCGTACCATGATGATCAACGAAAAGCCTACCCAGGAACAACTTGACTGTTTAAAAGAAGTTTTTGGGTTTGAACCACCGCGTGAACATGGGTATGATGTAGTGAATGCCATCAAAGCGATGCATGCAGGAAAAGCAAAGGTATTCTTTGCTATGGGAGGTAATTTCCTTTCGGCCACACCAGACACTACCTATACCGCCGAAGCGCTGCGCCAACTGAGGTTGAGTGTACATGTTTCTATTAAACTTAACCGCAGTCACCTGGTACATGGCAAGGAGGCTTTAATATTGCCAACCTTATCAAGAAGCGATAAAGACATTGTAAATGGCGAGCTGCAATTTATCAGCACTGAAAACTCAATGGGTGTGGTACAGTCTTCCAAAGGCATTTTAAAACCTGTTTCTGATCAATTGATCAATGAAACTCATATAGTATGCAGAATGGCAATGGCAACTTTAGGCAACCGGTCAGTTATCGACTGGAACCGCTATATGAACAGTTATGATGATATCAGGGATATTATTGAAAAGTGCATCCCGGGTTTTGAAAATTACAATAAACGTGTACGAGAAAAAAGTGGGTTTTATTTACCAAACGGTGCCAGAGATGGTAAGTTCATCACGGAAAAATTTGGCGATAAAGCGCCGTTTACCATTACCGAATTACCTGTAAACACTTTGGCCGATGATGAATACATGATGGCATCAACCCGCACACATGACCAGTTTAATACCACCATATATGGATTGGAAGACCGTTATCGCGGAATAAAAAATGAACGGCGAGTTGTATTTATGAACCGGAAGGATATGAACAAAGCCGGATATGCCGAAGGAGAAAAGGTAGACTTATTTAATTATGATGATGGTATAGAGCGCATAGCACGGTTATTTGTAGTGGTTCCTTATCCAATTCCCGAACGCAATACCGTAACTTACTTTCCGGAAACCAATGTATTACTGTCAATAAATAATGTTGTTGGTGAAAGCAATATGCCAGCGGCCAAGTTTATCCGGATAAAAATAAAAAAACATCAATCGTTGGTATAGTGGTTATAGGAAAATGATTGCTCCATAAGAGTAAGCTATACAACAAATTAATTGAATAATCATATAAAGACAAACCATTATGAATAATTATAAGCGTTGGGGAATTGCTATAGCTGGTGTATTACTGCAGATGGCATTAGGAGCTGTATATGCCTGGAGCGTATTCCGGGTTCCGCTGGCAAAGCAATTTCACTGGTCAATCCCGCAGGTTACTCTCACATTCACAATTGCCATAATGGCACTGGGCTTTGCCTCTTTTTTTGGCGGGCTTTGGTCAAAACGGGTTGGTCCACGGGTGGTAGCTATGACCGGTGGTTTACTATATGGTGGCGGAGTTTTTCTGGCAAGTTTTTCTGACCACGGCTTATGGTGGCTTTACATGACCTATGGTGTAATTGGCGGAATTGGGCTTGGCTTTGCCTATATCGTTCCCATATATGTGCTGGTAAAATGGTTTCCTGACCGCAGGGGGTTAATGACAGGAATTGCCGTTGGTGGATTTGGTGCAGGCGCCCTTATAACAGCCCCAATTGCTACCAAGTTAATACAAAGCGTTGGCGTACTGCATACCTTTGCCTATCTTGGTATTGCCTATGCAATTGCTTCCGTAGCTGCTGGCTACTTCCTGCAGAATCCGCCTGAAGGCTGGTTGCCTGAGGGATGGAAGCCTGTTCAAAAACAACAGGCACACAAAGACACCAGTGACTTTACACTTGGAGGAGCGCTAAAAACCTGGCAATGGTGGGCGTTATGGCTATTACTCTTTCTGAATACTTCAGCGGGTATTTCAATTATTTCACAAGAGGCTCCAATGTTCCAGGAATTTGCAAAAACTAATGCACTTGTAGCTGCAGGCATGGTTGGTATTGTAAGTATAGGGAATGCGCTTGGAAGAGTTTTCTGGGCCTGGATCTCAGACCTTATAGGACGCCGAACAACTTTTGCCGTTATGTTTATCCTGCAGATCGGATTATTCTGGATCCTTCCAAACTTTCACTCTGTAACCAGCATAACTATTCTTGTCTTTTTTATCCTGATGTGTTACGGTGGTGGCTTTGGAACAATGCCTGCATTTGTTGCAGATTACTTCGGGCCATCCAACGTAGGATCAATTTACGGGCTTATTCTTACAGCATGGGGATTTGCCAGTGCCTTTGGCCCTCTACTGATCGCGAATTTGCGTCAATCAAGTGGAGCATATACCAGCGGTTTGCATGTAGTTGCTATTGTAATGGCAGTCTCGGTTATTTTGCCTTTACTGGTAAGGTCTCCGACCAAAGCTTTGGCCGGACGCAATCATAGCGGCACTTTCAATTTACACTAAGCATACATCATCAATTATTAAACAACTGCCCTGTTTTAATACACATATTGTAAGATTATGTGAAACTAAAGAAAGCATAGCATCTCAAATACAAAACGATGTAAGGTATTTATTGCATCGTTTTGTATTCCATTAACCTTAAGCCTTTCCTCTTCGCAAATACTTTGCATAAATGGCTTGCATCATTAAATCCACATTCAAAAGCTATATTTGTGATTGGGTCATTGGTACTCTTTAATTTATCGCAAACCCTTTCAATTCGCAGATCTTCTAAATATAAATGGATCGTTTTGCCAAAGTACTGCTTAAAAAGTTTATTCAGGTAAACAGGGTGAAAGCTCAGCTGGGTGGCGGGGTTATCCAAAGTCCACTTCTTTGCGTAGCTGTACTGCAACAGGCTCCGTATTTTCTTTACCTGGTAAAGGATTAGTCTTTTTTCTCCCGGGGTCCCGCCTTAATAATTCAACTGCACTTTCCAGCACCAGACCTTCCAATAGCAGATTTGAAGCGTTGTCTGGTTTCCTGAATTCATTAAATATCCTGAAAAAGAGATGCGATATATGTTGATTGTTGACAACGGAGAAATCGTCAAACCTTATTTTGTCATCCTGTAGTTTTTCTAATCAAAGGGTATCAAACTCTACAAATAAGCAAGTGCGGGCATTTTCCCGGATAACTGTTCTATGCTCTCTGTTTTTTGGATAAATCAATAGTTGCCGCCCGGAAATAAGCAGGTCATCTTTTTGGGTAATTTCTTGACATGTTCCTTTCAAAGCAAAACAAAAATGTTCCTTTACCCTTTATTTGGGCATGGCTAATGGTAAAAACAACCTTAAAAAGATTCCTCATAGGTTTAAAGTCCCTACACACAAAGTGCATTTTCATTACAAGCTATTAATCAACCAATAACATTAGAAACAATTAAAATGGCCGTAACAAAGACCACCAGTATGCCACCGATAAACAAAAGATCAGCAATCAATTCAAAAAGGCCGCCTCTTTTTATACTTCCACGAATGGAAAGGAAAGAAAGAATACAACTAAGCATAAAGAAAAAAATAGCGATTATGTCCGTTTTATCGATAATTGTTCGCTGTGATAACTTTAAAAATCTTAGAGATGTAAGTACCACAAAACACAATCCCAACAAATTTGAGGATGCGTTCAAGATATGTGGCGCCTTTTCGTTTTTATTATAAATCTTCATGATTTTATCTTTTAATCTAAATAGTTGGTTTATTAATGGCATTGATCTGAATCGTCTTCCGGCAGGCAATTATGTAATTAAATGGCCTTAAAAATGCACAACTATAAAATTCTAAGGAAATCCGGCAAGGCCGGCATGGAGATTAAAAGCACATGATGAATATGTGCAATTGATTAGAAAGCAGGAGGCGCCCTGAGAGGTAACAATTGAACTGAACCTGTTATGGAGAGCTTTTCCTTAAAGGATATATAAAGCAGGTTAGTAACTAACGATACCGTGATAAAAATAAAGAAAAATGCTATAAGCGGAAGACCCGGCTCTTGAAAATGCTGTGTATAAAATTGAAGTTTACAATGAACAATGCCTGCTTTTACCTTAGTAGTTTCGGAATTAACCAGTTCATTTTTGTGATTTTTATGAAGAATCTCTGCATAACGCACCAATACCCGTCCCTGCAATCCTAAAAAGATTGTAATGATTAGCAAAAGCTTCAATATGGTATGGAGTGCAACTTTCATATTTTTAAAAACTTTGGTTGTCAAAGCTATTTGTGGTTGGAACCTTTATCACATTAAATTCAAATTTCAATGCCTTGTGGCAAGTGTTACAGTTATTGGTTAAAAGGACGAAATTATTTTTAAAAGCACTTTCGTCTTTTTCCTTGATAGCTTTTTCAACAGCATCCATTGCCGGGAAAATCATTGCAACTGCTGCTGCTTCGGGTTTATCTTTATGAAGTTTTTGAATCTTTTCGAAGCCACCCATTAATTCTTGTCTTTCATATTCAGCAAGTGCCCAGTTTTTGTGCTGACCAGCAAACCACAATTTAAGGTGATGAGGTTGAACAATAGTATTCATAAGTGCCCCGGTGCCTGGCTTATAAGCGGAATTTACCTCGTTTTGCAAGCTATCTATGCGTGCCTGCAGCTTATTCTTGCCGCCGCCATACCGTTCACAACTTATTAGTAAAGTAAATGGCAGCGCGAGTGATAAGAGTATTAATGATAACCGTTTCATATTCTTAGATGAATTATAAAAATTATATGTCTATTTAAATTTATCCTATTTCATTAATTCAGGACTATTTATTAGCCTTTCTTCCTGGATTGTGTCAGCGTCTAATATTATTGCATTTGAATAAGGACATATGTGGTCTGCCTTATTGACCATATCCACCGCGGTCTCATCTTTCAACTCTGATACAAAACATATTATATTAACTTTAAATACTATATATTTTGTATTAAAAATTAGTATTGCTATTAAATTGTTACAACCGGTCTGCTATAGTTGATAACTCCTTTTGCGAAGGTCTTTTTAATGCGGTGGCAACATATAACACAGCAGCCTGCGCCTGGCATAGATGGTGGACTTACTTAAGCACCTCCCCCATACACAACCATATTTAATTAACTGATTGTAAAACCTGCATTTCAAGCTTATAGAGCCAATATAAGGCAATAAAAAAAGCCACTTCAATTAAGAAGCAGCTTTAATGTTTGTGCGCCCACCCGGGCTCGGACTATTATAACTTGAATTAATCTTGGCCAGGTTGGTACATTCTTTTTTCAACGGGTTGATAATATTCATTCAAGTTTTCTGGTACCCTGGCATTATAACCCAAAACCTGCCTTAAATATTCATTCAACCCCTCGCCAAAGGTATAGCCTAATGCCCTGGGGTAATCAAGTTGTTGCTTAAAGAACGGACGGGTAAAGGCCATTGTAAGTGTCCGTCTTTTCCCATCAGTATTATTTTTTCCGGCGGCATGCCATAAGTTGGAATCAAACAAAATAATACTGCCTTTTCTTACTATGGCACGTTCAGCATTATTGTAAAAATAATCAACTTCTGGCTTATCATCTCGTTTATGAGAACCTGATAGCAAATAGGTTGCTCCATTTTCAAGAGTAAAATCATCTAAAATAACCATCATTTGGATCATGATCTTAAAATCTCCTGTAAAGCCTCTTATATCTCTATGGATATTCTGCACATATGGTTTATCATCTTTTAAATTGATTACCGCTCCTAATGAATTTAAGATGTAATTTCCTTTTAAAAAATGCCTTATCTGACTTTCACAATATTTTTGTTCAAGAAATTTAAAAGTAAAAATATCTCTTTCTACCAAATGGTGAAGGGTTCCGTTCATGTTTGCGCCTATCCCATTAGCAATTTGAATTTCGCGTCTTACCTCATAGGTTTTTACTAATGAATTAGTAATTTCTTCAATAAAATCAGCATCCATTGCATCTTCATATACAATCCAGCCATAATCCGCCATTACTTGATCAAAGGTAGCTAAGTCAGCATTGGCGTAAGGAAATTTATTTTTCATGTTATTAATTGGTCAAGGTTAATTTAAAAAGCAGTGGTTTCTATGTCTGAAATATAAGCTTGTGTATTTCTTTTTGGCTGACGATATAATGGAAAATAATTAGATCCACCATTTATATCCACTCCGGCTTTTAAAACAAGTTCATTATAAGCAAGATCATCATTAATGTAACACCATATGCGGTCTTTTACCTGCAAATCTGAGAAATACCTTTTGAATGTAAAAAGAGAATCTTCCTTGCCGCCTACACCGCCACCAAGGTGGAAGATTTTTTTTCCAAGCCTTCTTCCAATCATACTTATTTCGTCTGTTAATAGTTTACTTGGAGATTCTTTCAAATATTCAGGAGATGTTGCCGAAAGATGATTTCTAATAATACTATCTGACAATAACAGGAGTGCACCACAAATAAGCTCTGATCCATCATAAATAAGAAGAAGTTTATTTTCAAAATACTCCACATTAAGAAGATTAGCGAAGTATTGTTCATCAAAATAATAATTTGGCGAGGCATTCACCCGATCCATATTCTTATAATACATTTCAATGAAATTTTTAATTCCCTCCTGACTGTTGAGCTCTTTGAGCTCATAGCCTTTTTCGCGCAATTTTCTTATTTGACGAGAAAGTCTTTTATCATATTTACTCCTTTGACCTTCAACAGACAATGAAAGATCCATATATAGGGTTGTTCCATTTTCCTGTAATCCACCAATGCTTTCCAATATATAATGCTGGTTTAGAAACGGATGCAGCCTTGAAAATATGCAAACCGCGTTCTCTTCCTTCATGAAATTTATAAATGCAATTTTAAAATGCGCAATTGTTAGTGCCGATAAACTTGAAAGATCAATATCAGATGTGGGTCCACAATAACCATAAGCAGATGTCATGTCAAAAAGTGAAGAATTTTCGATTTTTCTTTTTATCACTGGTAATGCAATGAAAAAATCCTCTTCCTTATATACAAATAGAAGAGGCTCTCCTTCTTTATTTAAAGAATGATAGTGCCAGGTATGGAAAATCTCATGTATTAATGACTTACCTATATAAGCATCCCACTCTTCTTTAGTTCGAATCGTAAAATTCTGGTGATACATAAATTTAATTTCAATTATTAATGATATTACACATCAGTTACATCATGATGCTTTGTTATGCAATAAAGCAGCTCGCGCTATGGATACGGGATATTTTCCTGATAAAATGAATGGAGTGGGTATATTATGCAGGGAACTACTGTTCAACTATTTGGTGAAGTGATAATAAAGAACACCAGTCTGCCACTTAGGTATACCTCCGTTAATGATAAGTAAAAAAATAGTATGGGGTTTAATTATATGGGAAACTATACTGGCATGAAAGCAATTAAGAATTAAAGGAGATATTTTACAGTATTGTAAACTTTACGTATCCTAAGCCGCCCCATTTCAAATAGTATGTATCTTTTTATATATAGTAATAGCAATCTTTTTTTCTGTATTCCGCGATAGCTAAATTGCTTAATGATCAGGTTAAAATCACTAATCATCTTCTCCATACGGGCTTCGTATCTGATCCCACTCCATAAACCACTAACATGAACACGGTAACAACTCATTACTTCGGGCATTACGTATATTTTACGGCCGGTATTAAATGTAGCATAAAGCTTTAATAGTTTATCGGCGGCAAAACAGTCAAAATACCATGGCTTTTGAAATAGCTGATGCACCTCAGGAATATTATGATATACTACTGTGGCTGTTTTTGTTTCCTCCTGTTTCCCTATAAGTAAGTCATGATAGCTATGCACCAATGGTAAAGGATTAGGATCAACATGTATAGTTTTCCCCTCTGTATCAACAACTCGTGTGTAGTGACAGCAAATGATATACTGAGGATTTTGCTCTAAAAAATCAACTTGCTTTTGTAGTTTGTGAGGATCTGTCCAGTAATCATCTCCATCACAAAGCGCAAGATATTTTCCTTTGCATGCTTTAACTGTATCGATCATGTTTTGATATGGGCCCACATTTTTCCCGGCTGAAATTACTTTGATTTTGGCCGGATATTTTTCTATAAATGATTTTAGCACCTCGGATGTTCCATCGGTAGAGTAGTCGTCACCAATAACAATTTCAAATTGAAAATTTGTTTGCTGCATTAAAAAGCTTTCAACGGTTTGGGTAATAAATTGCTTTTGATTGTAGGTTGTACAACAAACGCTAACCATCAAATCCTCCTTATCATAATACTTCATTTTTTTACCTGTTAGGTATTAATTTTGAGCAATCTGTTTTTTGTTAAATTCTACAGCTAACTGATAACCAATATATGGAATGGAATAATTTAATTATATTCTTTATTGGTTGCATTGTTACTGTTATAAGCCTTTAAAGTAATTAAGGTAAATACTTAAATTTGCTGATTATTATAGCAGTAAAAAGTCAGTTTTAACGATTGATTATAGCTTTGCCAACCCACTTACATGACCAGTTAAAAAATTATATTTTGAATTAAATGCAAACCACTACAGGTTAATCTTATTAGATGATCATCCTTTAACAGATCAACAATCAGACTTACCAAATAAATTTTTAAGAAGACTACTCTGACTTATGTTATGTAGCACCTTTCTATATTACAATAAATTAAGTTTTATGTTAATAGCCTTTGATTCAAATAATACCCCTTTGGTTTTATCAAATGTATTTGTTTGATAATCAACAACAAAGCGACTTTATAACTTGAGAAAAAAATGTAAACTACCTATGAATGTTCTACACTTGTTGTACACTTATTATATAAATGTTGTACACTTATTATATATTGTTTTACAATAAGTGAAAAAAAACTGTTTATTAAAGTCAGAAGCAGTGAAAATTCGTGGGTCAAAACGAAAGTACCCTCCTGAAAGAGCTTAAAGTATTATAAAATGTAAGTACCAACTGCATTTGCATTTAACACAGAAGATACTTGATTATTATCATATTTGATATTGAATTTTTGTGCAGATTGGCCATTGTTAAAAACAATAAGCACCATTTTGCCTGCCGGAGTTATAAAAGCAACATTAGGAAGCTCGGTTATATAGTTAGATGCTATGCGCTTTGAGCCAGGCCTTACAAATTTTGATGCATGGGCAATAATATAATAGGCGGGGTTCCTGGTAACTTGATCTTTATTTATGGTGATGGCCCCAAGGCAGCGGTCACAGCCTCCTGGTGTATGCGGGTTCTGATCTTGGTCTGAGGCCAAATTCCATTCAATAACATTTCTGCACCAATTTCTTGGGGCACCAATAATTATATCCTTCATATGAAAGCTCAATTCCTTTTTAAGGTCGCCGGGCGCCCCTACCCACTGCTCCGTAAAATATAAATTTTTATCAGGGTGGGCGTCATGCACTTTTGTAAGCGCCTCTATCTGGCCCCCGTACAGGTGAAATGCCGAACCATCTACATATTTTCTCGCATCGGGGTTATTCAGAACGGTAATCGGATAATCCGGCCTGTCGGCATTATGATCATACAAAACTATTTTTGTTTTAATACCGGCAGCCTTGAATTCAGGGCCAACGTTTTTGGCTATAAAACTGGCCTGTTCCGGGGCCTCCATAACCATACTCGGATTATTTTTCGGATTTAAAGGCTCATTTTGAAGGGTCAGCGCGTCAATCCTGATACCATTAGCCTGCATACCTTTTATATATTTTATCAGATATTGTGCGTAAGCATGATAGTATTCGGGCTTTAGATTACCCCCAATGGTGCTGTTATTTGTTTTCATCCATATTGGCGGGCTCCATGGAGAGGCAAGTATTTTGATATTTGGATTTAAGACCAGTATTTTTTTCAGTACCGGGATCAATGCTTTTTCATCATTGGTCAAACTAAATTTCTTAAGATTTGCATCAGTTTCGCCCGCAGGCAGGTCATCATATGAAAAAACATGATCATCAAGATCTGAAGCCCCTATGCTTATTCTTAAATAGCTAACACCAATGTCGTTTTTATTCTGGCCAAATAACTCGTTTAACAATTGGGCTTGTTTTACATCGCTCATTTGATGAATAAGCATGGCACTGCCACCTGTTAAAGCAAATCCAAAACCATCCATTTGCTGATAAATTTTACTTTTATCAATGGTTATAACAGGTATACTCCCGGTTTTATCCGCCAGTCCAATTTTGTGATCCTGCTGTTTAAAAAGAATGGAATCAGATGGATCTGTAAGCCATAACTGTGGTTTATTCTTTAGCGGCCCGGTGTTTTGAGCAGCAACATGGATTGCAGGTAAACACAGG
>JAQBNZ010000127.1 GCA_028288285.1 Mucilaginibacter sp. | reverse complement strand
GTGTTTAAAACAAACTTTTTACCTTCAAACTCTAAAGTATGCCCGGCATTTGGGCCGCCCTGGAAACGGGCTATCAGATCATATCCTGCGCTAAGCACATCCACAATTTTGCCTTTACCTTCATCGCCCCACTGGAGGCCTAATAATACGTCAACAGCCATTAATTAATATCTTTTCTTGTAATAATTGTTAAATGATTTTTCTTGGTAGATGATACTTTATTGCACTTTCCTGTCGCAGAAACCGGCACGTAATTTCGTGCAGTTTCCGTATAGGTTTAATGAGTGGTGTTTAATTTCGAATTTTAAAATATCACCCATCATACTTTGTATCTGCTGTATGCGCGGGTCGCAAAACTCCACAACTTTACCGCAGTCAATACAAATAATATGGTCATGCTGCTTATAGCCGTATGATTTTTCAAACTGGGCCATGTTTTTGCCAAACTGGTGTTTGGTCACAAGGTCGCATGATACCAGCAACTCCAGTGTATTGTACACAGTAGCGCGACTAACACGATATTTCTTATTCTTCATGTGGATGTATAATGATTCCACATCAAAGTGATCGCTTCTCGAATATATTTCTTCGAGTATGGCAAAACGCTCGGGAGTTTTCCTTAAGCTTTTATTTTCGAGGTAGGCCTCAAAAATCTTTTTTACCAATGCAATGGTTTCCTGTACAGGCATAAAATTCAATTACCCTCCAAAGGTATTAATAATTTTAGTTTTTAGTTGATTAAGTTGATTGGTTTAAGGGATATGCGACCACTCGCACAATCAACCAATTCAACTACTTTCTTAAGAAGCCTTCTCCACAACCGAATCAAATCGGATAACTGATGTAATACCCTTTACCTGTAATATTTTCCTTATCAGGTTATCAAGATGTTCGGTATCGTTTACATAAACCATTATTGATCCTTCAAAAATACCATTATCACTATCAACCGTTATAGAACGAATGTTTACCTTAAAATCGTTGGATATTACGGTGGTTAATTTGTTTATTAAACCAACATCATCAATACCGGTAATACGCAGGCCGGTTAAAAATGCTAATTCAAGCTGTTTGGTCCATTTGGCCTTAACAATGCGGTAACCATAATTGGCCATTAATTTGGCCGCGTTAGGGCAATTTGTACGATGGATCTTGATACCATCGCTAACCGTTACAAAACCAAATACATCATCGCCCGGAATGGGGTTACAGCAGTTAGCCAGCTTGTAATCTATCTTTTGCAAATCCTCACCAAAAAGCAATACATCACTATCTTTGGTTTTGATGTTACGCACAAGGCTTTGCAACTGTTCAGAATCGATCTTATCTTGTGGTTTATTCTCAATTACTTTTTCTGATGCCTGGTACTCCTTCAGATCCTTCATGTCAATAAGGCCCTTTGCCACATTAAAAAAAAGGTCCTGGGTAGAGGGAAGCTTAAAGTAATAGCTCAGCTTGTGAATATTTTCGGAGTTGTAAGTGATCTTTAGCGATTTTAGCTTACGTTCCAGTATTTCCTTGCCATCATCGGCTATTTTACGTTTTTCTTCTTTTAAGGCCGATTTTATTTTAGCCTTAGCCTTTGCTGTTACCACAAAGTTTAGCCAATCCTCTTTAGGCGTTTGCTTACCCGAAGTAATGATCTCTACCTGGTCGCCATTTTGCAGTTTGTAGCTTAGCGGTACCAGTTTATGGTTTACCTTGGCACCAATACAGCTTGCACCTACATCTGTGTGTATTTCAAAAGCAAAGTCAAGTGCTGTGGCGTTTAGTGGTAATTGTATCAGCGCACCTTTAGGTGTAAAAATGAAAATTTCATCACTGAACAGGTTCATCTTAAAATCATCCAAAAAGTCAAGTGCGTTCGAGTCGGGGTTTTTAAGCATATCCCGTACTTTTTGCACCCATTGGTCCAAGCCGCTGTCTGTTGATGATTCCTTGTATTTCCAGTGCGCTGCAAAACCCTTTTCGGCAATCTCATTCATGCGTTTGGTACGTATCTGCACCTCAACCCATTGTCCGCGCGGGCCCATAACGGTGGTATGCAATGATTCGTAGCCATTTGCTTTAGGCGATGAGATCCAATCGCGCAACCTATCCGGATTAGGGCGATAAAGGTCTGTAACTATAGAATATGCCTTCCAGCAATCAGCCTTTTCATTTTCAGGTGTGCTATCCAGTATTATTCTAATAGCAAACAGGTCATAAACTTCCTCAAAAGGGATAGACTTTTTCTTCATCTTGTTCCAGATGGAGTGGATGGATTTTGGCCTGCCAAATAGTTCGGCATGTAAGCCCTGTCCTTCTATCACTTTATTAACCGGCTCAATAAAATCACGGATGAATTTTTCGCGTTCCGTCTTTTTTTCGTTCAGTTTATTTTTAATAAAAGAATATGTTTCCCTTTCCATGTATTTCATAGAAAGGTCTTCCATTTCTGACTTTATGGCATACAAGCCCAGCCGATGCGCCAATGGGGCATACAAATACACCGTTTCTGATGAAAGTTTTAGCTGCTTATCGCGCGGCATAAACTCCATTGTGCGCATATTATGCAGTCTGTCTGCCAGTTTTATAAGTATTACTCTTACATCATCAGCAAGGGTAAGCAGCATCTTACGAAAATTCTCGGCTTGTAATGAGCTGTTGGTATCAAAAACGCCTGATATTTTGGTTAAGCCGTCAATAATTTTGGCTACTTTTTTACCAAATTCAATCTCAATATCTTCAAGTGTAACGTCTGTATCTTCCACCACATCATGCAGTAAAGCACATACAATTGATGTTGTGCCCAAACCTATTTCTTCGGCGGCTATTTGCGCAACGGCAATAGGGTGATATATATATGGCTCACCGCTTTTACGGCGCATGTCTTTATGACTCTCCAAAGCCATATCAAAAGCCTTGCGTATCATGCGTTTATCGCCCTTTTGTAAGGTAGATTTGCTTGCACGCAGGAGTGTACGGTATCTTTTTAATATCTCTTTTTTCTCGGCTTCCAGGTCAATCACTAAATCTTTCATGTCTCAGCGTTTGTTCTATACTATCTTTAACCTGTAACAATATTTATTATTGCAGTTTGTTATAAAATAACAAAATAAATTGCGTTAATTTTGTACCAGGTAAAAATATGAAATTTATTGCTTTTATGCTTCTGTTTTGTTGTACACTGGCTGTAGCTAATGCCCAGGACGATAAACCGGCAGCATCAGTTATTCTTGGCAAAAATGATACCGTTAAAACGTACATGACAAAGCTCAATGGTGAGTTGGTACCCTGGATTGTATTGCCCGAAGTAGTCATTGTAGATACCCGCATTTTTGCAAGTGCGCAAGACCGTGCAAATTACTTTAGATTAAAGTATAATATTATGAAGGTTTTGCCATATGTGCGTTTTGCCGGGGCAAGATACCAGAAGCTACAACGAGACCTGGCTCTTACAGGGGATAAGAAACAACAAAAGATATTAATTAAAGCTTGTGAAACTGAGGTAAAGGGTTTATTTAATAAAGAAATAAAGAACCTAACCATTGACCAGGGTGAGATTTTAATAAAGTTGATAAACCGCGAAACCGGTAACACCAGCTATGATATGCTGAAGGAACTAAAAGGCGGCTTTAAAGCTTTTGTTTTCCAATCTGTGGCCAAGGTATTTGGGCATAATTTAAAAGAAACTTATGACCGTGATGAGCAACGCGATATTGAAACAATACTGCAGCAGGTAGGTTATGTATCCATGCAAAATTGATAATGGATAACAAAAATATTTACCAATTCAACGTTGAAAAGATAGACGGAGACCACATTACTTTAGCTGATTATAAAGATAAGGTACTGTTAATAGTGAATATTGCTTCGCAATGCAGCTTTACCCCACAACTGAAAGACCTTGTAAACTTAAAAAGTGAATTTGCCGGTAAGGATTTTGAGATACTGGCTTTCCCATCTAATGATTTTGGCGGACAGGAGCCTTTAGAGGGCGCGGAAATTGAGCAATTCTGCAGCAATTACGGTAGTAATTTCCCAATATTTGATAAGATAAGGGTACGCGGCCCATATGCCAACCCGCTTTATAAGTTTTTAACTGATAAAAAAGAGAATGGTGTTTTAAGCTGCATTCCTCGATGGAACTTTCATAAGTTTTTAGTTAATCGCACTGGTGCGGTTGTTGATTATTTTTATCCGTTCACCAATCCTACCTCTTCTAAGGTTAGGAAAAAAATTCAGCGCCTGTTATCTGCTGATCAATAATCATTAATTCTGTTTATGTTAAAATTAGATATTTTAGTTTTACCGGTACACCCGGACGATGCAGAACTGGGCTGTGCAGGTGTTATTTTAAAACATGTTGCACTTGGCCATAAGGTAGGTATCATAGATATTACACGTGGCGAATTAGGTACCCGCGGTACTGCCGAGATTCGTGACCAGGAAGCCGCAAAGGCTGCGGAAATACTGGGTATAGCTGTACGCGAAAATTTAGAACTGCCTGATGGCTTTTTTACCAACACAAAAGAATATCAATTAAAAGTGATAGAGGCTATACGCAAATACCAGCCCGAAATTATTATTACAAATGCCTATCATGATCGCCACCCTGATCATGGCCGTGCTAATGAACTGGTTGAAACAGCTTCGTTTTTAGCAGGCTTGCGCCGGATTGAAACAAGCCAAAACGGCAAATCACAGGAAGCATGGCGACCCAAGCAAGTACTGCACTTTATTCAGGACCGCTACATTCAACCGGATATTGTAATTGATGTAACACCCTACTGGGATAAAAAGGTTGAAAGCATTTATGCTTATGCCTCACAGTTTCACAATCCCGAATGGAACGAGGATGAACCACAAACCTACATCTCATCGCCAGATTTTTTACAAGTAATTGAAGGCCGCGCAAGAGAGTTTGGTAAAAGCATCCAGGTTAAATATGCTGAAGGTTTTACGTCTTGTAAAATTTTAGGGGTAGATAATTTGTTTGATCTTAAATAAATAGCATAGTTGATCAGGATATTTATAAAACCAAAAAGGCCCCGAATGTCGGGGCCTTTTGGTTAAACCGCTACATATTCGAAGCGATTGTTTTCATTACTTCTTTCCCTTTTTAGCTTGTTTTCTTTGGCAAGCTTTAACAAGATGCCTGATAGCTCAGAAGTTTTAAAGTCAGAATTAAAATTATCCTTGCAATAATCTGCTATTGAAGATATTGAATGTGGTTGTGTAAAAAAGTCGCCGGCAAGTAACTGATTTAATACTTTAGTAGCACCTGGTTTTTTGCGACCATGTTGTGATGACTGTTGCCTATCATTACCTGCCCTTGATCTACGGGCTTTTTTATTGAAAATTTCAGATCCTTCAGTTTCCAACTTCTCTGTTTCCATGATCTCATCTAAAAGTCTGTCAACTACGCGCACTTGTACAGCTTCAGACTGGAAAGAATTAACAACTTCAGCAATCTCTGTAAGTTGCTTTTTTAATTTTTCAATTTGTCTGTTCATTATGATGTAAATATCCCCTTTTATATATTGTAATATGTGTTTGCACCAAATATTTGAATATTGAATAACTTATTTAATAGTTAATAATACAATATTAACGCTGCGATACGATTATAGTATATCGTAAATAAAAAAAGCTTCTGTTTAGTTTTAAAACAGGTGCTTGTAGCGATATTATTACATTTTTATTATAGGAGAGGCAGTATGTTTTGTATCATTTTTAAGCCTTCATCAATATATTTGTTCTCAATAATAAGTGCCGGTCTAAAGCGGATAGTACGCTCACCGCAGCCTAAATACATAATATTATTTTCTAATCCATAGTTAATAAAGGCGTCACGTGTTTTCTTATTAGGAAAGTCAAATGCAGTGAGTAAGCCTTTGCCACGTACGTTAGTTATGAGATTATTTTTAACCGCAATGTTTTTTAATCCGGCTTGAAGATATTCACCGGTTTGAGCGGCTTTTTCGCATAAGCCATCTTCTTCAATTATCTCTAATATTTTTGATGAGCGCACCATATCAACTAAACTGCCGCCCCATGTGGAGTTAATGCGCGATGATACTTTAAAAACATTATTTTCTACCTCATCTACCTTTTTACCTACCAGTATACCACATACCTGCATTTTTTTACCAAACGCTAAAATATCAGGCCTTGCTTTTTCGCCAAAGTGCTGGTGCAGCCAAAATTTACCGCTTAGGCCAACGCCGGTTTGTACCTCATCATAAATCAGCATGACTTCATTCTCATCAGCCAAAACCCGCAATTGTTCTAAAAATTCCCGGCGCACGTGTTTGTCGCCGCCTTCAGATAATACAGGCTCAATAATAATAGCACATACATCGTCCTTGTTATCAACAAACGCTTTTTTAATTTCTGCTATAGATTTTGCCTCGCGGCTTAATAAGTCATCTAAGTTGCTTTCATTAAGCGGGAAATAAATCTCGGGAGTTGATACCCTTGGCCAATCAAATTTGGCAAACCATTTGGTTTTAACCGGCAGCGTGTTGGTAAGGCTTAACGTATAACCAGACCGGCCATGAAAAGCATGTTCAAAATGGATCACTTTAAAACCCTTTTCGCTGGTATGGCCTTTTGCAAAGTTCTTTTGTACTTTCCAATCCATGGCCACCTTTAATGCGTTCTCAATTGCTAAAGTGCCACCGGATATAAAAAAGGCATGGGGCAGATAATCAGGTATACCTACGCGCGAGAAAGTTTCCAGAAACTGGGCGTATTGTTCTGTATAAATATCAGAGTTGGAAGGGTTGGTTAATGCTGCTAATAACAGGTTCTTTTTAAAAACCTCATCATTAAGCATCTTTGGATGATTATAACCCAACGGAACGGATGCAAAGCAAGTGAAAAAGTCTAACAAGGTGCGGTTATTCTTAGCATCGTAGATGTGAACACCCTGGCTTTTTTCCATATCAAAGGTGAGGTCGAAGCCATCAGCCAAAATATGTTTACTTAACGTAGATTGAACGTTTTGCGGAGTTACTTGCAATTTGTACATAGGAAACTGGTTTGTAACAAAGCTACTAAAAAGCCCTAAATATCAATAATTTAAAGGTTTTTGAACCGATTACCCAAAAAGTAACTTTAAATAAACTAAACATAGTTTTTGAACTGAAGCGCAAATTAGTATGAACCGGGATTAAGCAGATTTCTACGATTTGTCGGATTTTGGAACGAAGAAATAGAGGTAATGTTGAACAATAACACACCCTTACCCAAAGGAGATCCTATCAATCGTAAAAATTAGTATGAACCGGGATTAATCTGATTTCTACGATTTGTCGGATTTTGGAACGAAGAAATAGAGGTAATGTTGAACAATAACACACCCTTACGCAAAGGGGATCCCGTAAGTCGTAAAAATTAGTATGAACCGGGATTAATCTGATTTTTACGATTGATGGATTTTGGAACGAAGAAATAGAGGTAATATTGAACAATAACACACCCTTACGCAAAGGAGATCCCGTAAGTCGTAGAAATCAGATTAATCCCGGTTAAAATTTATCCTTCATTCCCAATAAACCCCAAATACCGCCGGTATGTATTGCCAGTATTTTACTGCCGGGTTTAAAGTAGTCTTTTGCGGCAAGGTCATATAAGGCATAAAGCATTTTGCCTGTATAAACCGGCTCTATGAGAATACCGGTATCGATTACAAATTGTTTAATGAACCCAATCAACTCATTGGTAGTTTTACCGTATCCGCCAAAATGATAACTAGTGTGCAATTGATAATTTGTGGGCGTGAGCAAAAACTTATCTATCTCATCTTTTATAAAATCACCATTTTTAAACACAGGTATGGCGTTGAATTGGGTAGATAAATTGTGTTGGTTTATACCATTTATTATACCTGCCGCTGTAGTGCCGGTGCCACAAGCACACAATATGTGGTCATAGCTTTGGGTAAGTTCATTTACTAATTCGCTGCAGCCTTTGGCAGCTTCGGCCGATGCGCCGCCTTCATCAATAAAAAAGGCGTCGGTATTATCAGCAAAATACTTTTTGAACAACGCAGGCTTATCACGGTAGCTTTCGCGGTTGGTAAATATTAATTGCATGCCATGCAAGCGGCATAAAAACAGGGTGTCGTTTTGCACTTCTTCTCCGCGTACTATCCCCGTTGCCTTAAAGCCAAACCTTGCTGCTGCCGCCGCGGTTGCCAGTAAATGGTTAGAATATGCCCCTCCAAACGTAACCAGGTGGTTTTTGCCCTGGGCTTGTGCCTGTAGCAGAATGTGTTTTAATTTGCGCCATTTATTGCCAGATATAATAGGGTGTATCATATCGTCGCGTTTAATAAAAACTTCCAGCCCTTTATCATCAAACAATATATTTTTAATTTGATGAACGGGGCTGAAAATTTCTAAATCAATATTCATTACATGTATTAAAAGCCAAAACCTATTCCGGCGTTAACAGATTGATATTGCGCAATGCTGTAAGAAGCATATATGCGGAATATGGCTAAATTTAACTGGAACCCCAAATCTGTGCGCATGCCATTGATGCTTTTTTCATTTATAGTTACAGGATTGGTATAGGTTATATATTTCGGGCCACCAATAAGCGAACTTGATGATGATACCGGAAAATTGCCTATTGCACCAACACTTGTGTTAGCAGAATTATAGCCCACAGATAAAAATGGAGTAAAGAAAAGTAATTTTTTAGATATAATAGCCTGTGCCATAAAGCTATTGAAATGACCCTCAATGTGCTGATTTGAAAAATCAGTACTTTGCTGTGCATCTGCTGGCTGTGCATTAGCCGAAGGCTGTACATTAACAGGTATATTAAGATTTAAACAACTATAACCAAATGCGATGGCCAGGTCAAACGGTACTACTGTTGCCGCTTTGCCTAAAAAGTCATGCATTAAATTATGTTTTAACCCCAAACCAAACATGGAGACCGATCCCAGGCTACTGCCTAAACTAATGCTTGGTATAGCACGTACAGTAACGTCCGTGTTTTGAATAAGACCGACAGTTAATTGTACAGTTGGTGCCGGAATAATTGAAGTGTAACCCTTAGGCAAGGTAAATTGATCAACAGGTTTTCCATTTTTGTCGTTAATATTCATTACCGGGCCTGGATTAGAAGAGCCACCAATTGTCGGAGCAATAGTTTTTGTAGGATCAGCAGGTGTTACCGCGCTTGATAAGCCAATTTTGGTTACATCAAAAGTCTTATCAGAAACAGGTACAAAAGCAGCTGAGGCTGTTATTCTAAGATCAAAATGAAGTAGTTTTTTTGTGGATGCTGTGTTGTTCCAACCACTATTTAAACCCACTCCAAAGCCTTTAAATAAAGGAT
>JAQBNZ010000117.1 GCA_028288285.1 Mucilaginibacter sp. | reverse complement strand
CGTCCTTCCATCCATAAGAAGGTTCCTCAAGCACATGATGTATAAATGCCATTTAGTATCGGGAGATTAATTAATCAATTAGGTTTATTTAGTTTAGGGTACGGACTAAAGATAGACAAATGTTTCGTATAAGCATTAAGAAGTTTAATTATAATTAAATTGTCATTGTAATGTCTTCTACCCCAGGAAGTAAAACGTTTACATTTTACTCTTATACGATAAATTAAATAAAATAGTTTGCTTACCCGGTTTTTGCTATGCTGTTGGGTGTGTTAACTCATTAGCGCCTGCATTGCAACAATCGTATGACATGCATATTTTAATTAAACTTCCTCCTACATTCATCGTCATTAGCTGATACTCACAATTTTCCATGACAAAACGCCTATGCCTCACAATGTTAAGCTTTTTGCTTTTGCAACAAGCATTTGCCCAGCAGCCGCGCGCTGTTAGCGGCACAGTAACCGATAGCTTAGGTGTTTTGCCAGGCATAAACGTTAAGCTTATATCAGATAAAGACAGTGCTATTGTAGCAACAGATTCGAAAGGGGTATTCTTGTTCCCGGTGGTACAATCCAAAAATTTTAAAATCACTGTAACCAGTTTAGGCTACCAGGCACTAACCAAGCGCTATGTGATGGATAACGACATTAAACCTATAAAACTTGATCCAATTAAACTCAAAATACAAATCAACTTACTCAACCTGGTAAACATAACAGCTATTAATCCCATAATCATAAAAGAAGATACGGTTGAGTACAAAGCTGCTGCTTATAAGGTGCGCGATGGTTCGCCTGTTGAAGACCTGCTTAAAAAGCTGCCGGGAGTTTCTGTGGATAAGGATGGCAATGTTACCGCGCATGGCAAGCAGGTAACCAAGGTACGGGTTAACGGCAAAGATTATTTTACGGGCGATGTGCAAACAGCCACACAAAACCTGCCTGCAGATATTGTAGAGAACATACAGGTAATTGATGATTATGGCGACCAGGCCAACCTTACCGGAATAAAAACCGGCGACCCTGCAAAGATCCTGAACATTACCATACAAAAAGGAAAGCGCAACGGCAAATTTGGACAAGGATCGGTTGGTGTTGGTAATGATGACCGATACATTGCACGTATATCTGCAAATGCTTTTAAAGAAGACCAGCAGATTGCAGCTATTGGCACCTTCAATAACACCAACTTCAACTCGTTTAACCTGGCTACTGGTGGCGGTGGCGGGCGTGGTGGCAGTGGTGGTGGCGGCAATACATCCAGCAGTGGTGTAAGTACAGCAAACGGTATTACTACTAACCGCTCTTTAGGGTTTAACTATCGTGATGAATGGGGTAAAAAAATCACGGTTTATGGCAGCTATAGCTTTGCCGACAGGGATAAATATGGCACCAGCACATCTATTCAGCAAAACCTGTTTCAATCGGGTGCTATTATAAACAATGATAACAACGTTGATCGTACCCACAACTTAAACCATCGGCTTGATTTTAATATTGAATATCGGATTGATACCGCGAATTACTTAAAAATAAACCCCAACTTTTCATACAACTCATCAAACAATAATAACAGCGATATTTTCAGCAATACACGTAACAACACTTTTATAACGGGTAACGAACTGGCCTTAACTAATTCGAGCGCGCCAAGCGGGGGCATAAGCTTTTTGTACAACCATAAATTTCATAAAAAAGGCCGTAACCTAAGCATTAATACCAGTATAAATTATTCTAAAAACACCCAGGACCTAAACGACCAGTATATAACCAATCAGGATACTACAACAACCAAGCTTTTCCAGCAAATTAACACCAATAATAATACGACAAGGGCTAATGTTTCGATATCATATATCGAGCCTATAGGCAAAGGCAATTACGTTGAAGCTAACTACGCCCACAGCTATTCTAATACCGATAACGAGCGCGGCAACTACAGGATAGACCCGGTTACAGGCATACAAAACTTTGTAGACTCATTAAGTACCCTATACAATTACCAGTTCATTACAGATCGTTTTGGGTTAAACCTGCGTGGCGTTAAAACCAAATACAACTATACCATGGGCTTTGCGGTACAACCAGCACAGCTAAACGGGCAATCGCGTAATAATTTCAGCACATCAACCCATACCTTTAACTACATACCTACGGCAAGGTTTGTTTACAATTTCGCCAAAAACCATTCGCTTAATATCAATTACACCGGCACCAACAATCAGCCCAGTTTTACACAGCTGCAAATACAACCAGATTATTCCAATCCGCAAAACCGTGTTTACGGTAACCCTGATCTGAAACCCGAATTTAACAACAACATCAGCCTGCGATACAACCAGTTTGATATAGCCAGTGGAAATTCGTTGTTCACCAACCTGTCGTTCACATCAACATCAAATAAAATTGTAAGCAATAGCAAACCTGTAACAGATAATACAAGCAGCGCATCGGGCAGTAACAATACGGTACAGGAAACAACCTATTTAAACACTGATGGCTTTTATACTGCAAATGGTAATTATTCTTTCTCTAAGCCCTTCGTCAACCGCAAATACACGGTAACCTTTAACGGTGGCGCAACCTTTAACAACAATATTTCTTTTATTGAGGATGAGCGCAACATTGGCAAAAACTGGGTAGTTAACCAGGGAGCAAAATTACGGGTTGATATTGACAGCCTTATGGATACAGAGATAAGTGGTAACTACAGCTTTAATACAACCAAATATAGCCTGCCATCATCTATAAATACTGATGCCAAAACCTGGACACTGGGCTTAGACGGCAGAAATTATTTTTTCAATAACCTTATACTGGGTTATATGCTCACACAAACCATTAACAAAGGTTTCAGCAGTACGGTTAATGCTAACCCTACCCTGCTTACCTCTTATGTGGAATATCAATTCCTGAAGAAAAATATAGCCTCATTGCGTTTCCAGGCGTTTGATATTTTTAACCAGAATACGGGTGTTAGCAGAACAGTTACAGGCAACCAGATAATTGACACCCGCACCAACAGGCTGGGCAGGTATTTTATGCTAAGCTTTACGTTACGACTGCAAAAATTTGTTGGCAAACAAGGCGGTTTTAGGAACGGCGGCGGGCGAAGAGGCGGTGGTGGTGGCAGCGGTGGACGCAGAGAATAAAATTGATAGATTTACAGCATGAACAACACCGGCCGTATATACAAATCAAAAAAAGGGTTTGTTATTTACATATCCCTAATAGTAGCAGTATGTATACAAAGCGGGTTGGTCATTGCTACTATAATAGCTTTTTTTGTATTTGCTGCAATTTTTTTGCCGATGTTTTTTAACACCACATATACTATTACGAATCAGGAGGCATTGGCGGTGCAGTGCAAATGGTTTATAATCCAATCCATCAGAAAAATAGCAAACACCCGATCGGCACTAAGTTCTCCGGCGCTATCCCTTGATAGGATTGAAATATTTTACAACAAATTTGATTCGGTAATTGTCTCTCCTGAAAATAAAGCGAAATTTGTAGCCGAATTAAAAAAGCATTAACCCGGCTATTGAAATATTTAGATAAACCATAAGTAATAACACATATACCTATTAATAATGTTAAACCGTTTCTTACTTTTCTTTACCGCTATAATAATAACTACCAACTGCTTTGCGCAGGAAACCGTTGAGAAAAAAACCAAACTGACCGACAATGTATCGCTAGTATATAATGTACTGGCAAGTAACCAGTATACCAAACAAGGTTTGTACCAGGCCTTGTTTAAAAAGAAAACCGTGCTAGCTACAGGGATGTTTGAAAATGATAAGAAAGCTGGTCTTTGGCGCTTTTTCGATCAGAAGGGCCAGGCAATGCAAATATATGATTATACCAAAAAGCAGTTGTTGTTTGAAGCAAGGGAAGACACCTCATCAAGCTTAAGATATTTTGTTGATAAACAACTGGATAGCACCAGTAAAGCAACCAAACCGGTTAAAATAGGCGGGCGCTATTATGGTTACCTCCCCTATTTAAATTTGTTTACCATTCCTAAAGATCTGAGGGATATTAATAATGAGGTCTTCTCGGCTGTGGTTGAGTTATTGATAAGTCCGTATGGTAGGCTTGCCGATTATAAGGTACACCTAACCGCGGTAAATTTTGAGAGAACCATAAACATGAATATCAATTTGCCTAACGAGGAAGATATGATATTCGTACCCGCTACCCTTAACGGCGAGCCAATTTCATCACGCGTGGTTATTCGATGTTATGTAACCAATTCCGGCCATTTGGATTTTGATTAATCAACTGCAAAAACAAGGCAGTATTATTATTTTAAATTTCTATAAACAACAAAAAAGCGCAATCCTTGCGCTTTTTTGTATTATCTCCGTATCTTTTTTAGTGAGCGTGGCTACCATCCGGGCCATGTGCGTGGCCGTGTGTAAGCTCTTCAGGAGTTGCCGGGCGAACGTTCAATATCTCTCCCTTAAAGTGCAATTCCTGGCCTGCCATTGGGTGGTTCAAATCAACAATTACCGAGTCTTCGGTAACTGACACTACCTGCCCCTGAAAACGGTTACCGTTATTATCCTGCAAGGGTAATACCTCGCCAATTTGCGGTGTATTAGTTCCTTTAAACATTTCTAATGGCAAATTAGCTACTGCCTCTTCATCAAACTCGCCGTAACCTTCTTGTGCCGATATAACAAAATCATAAGTATCACCGGTTGAAAGGGTGCTCAAGTTCTCTTCAAATTTTGGTATCATTTGTCCGGCACCAAATAAAAAAGTTAGCGGTTGCTCTTGTGTTGCGCTTTCTGCCAGCCCTTCGGTTCCATCCTCCTGTTTAACATACAGATCGTATGTTAGTGATACTACATGTTGTGGTTCAATTTTCATTTAATGTGTGTTTTTTAAGATAATGAAATTACATCCTATGGTATTCGAGGACGCGGTTCAATACTTGTTTATTATATAAAGGAATCAATTATTTATTTGTTTTAGTGCATCTGTGATATTGTAAACCGGTAATCCGCAGGTTTTATCCCTGCAAACAAATATCCGGGTATCTTTATCAAATTTTTCAGCCAGCAAAGGTAAACTTCCATCCTTACCACCCAAGATAATTTTATTGGGAATGTAAATTTGTTCTATTTCTGTTCGGAATTTTTCGGAATTGTTACCGGTAATGGCTACCTCATATGTACCAAAAACTTCATTAAGCAATAGCATTGTCCAGTTAGAATAAGCTGTACTATACTCCGCTAATTGTGGCACTATGTTACGCAGCAACTGTGCCGATATCTCCAGATAGCCCTCATTATCAAAAAACAGCCCCAGCTTTTTAAGGTTGTGGGCCATAACTGAGTTTGAAGACGGGATAACCCCATCCATAATTTCAGATTTGCGGGCAATAAGCTGCTCATCATTATCTGCTGTGTAAAAAAACACTCCACCTGCCACATCATAGTAATGAGCTAAAGCATAATCGGCCAGTTTTTGAGCTTGTATGATCCATACTTCATTAAAAGTAACTTCATATAAGGCAATAAAACCATCAATAACATTTGCATAGTCATCTAAAAAAGTGGCCACAGCCTCACCCCGGCCCTCTCCAAAGGAGAGGGAGTCATCTTTCTTATATACTCTTGATAGTTTGGCACCCGATAACAAATTATCCGTTATAAACCCTGCATTTTTAAGGGCCAGCTCTAAATACTCTGCTTTATTAAAAGCACGGTAAGCATTGCATAATCCCTTAAGCATTAGACCGTTCCACGATGCCAGTATTTTATTATCCAATCCCGGCCTTACGCGTTTGCTTCGGGCTTCAAAAATCTTCTGGCGCGATGCATTTACTCTACTTTTCAATTCATCTACGTACAGTCCCAGCTTATCAGCCAATTTCTTATCCTCCTCCCGGCGGAAGAATACATTAGATTGCTCCTCCTCCCAATTGCCATCTTCGGCTACATGGTAATAAATATTAAACAAGTCGGCATCCTCTCCTAAAATTTCATCTATTTCAGCTTTAGTGAAAATGTAAAACTTACCCTCCTTACCCTCGCTATCTGCATCCAATGCAGAGTAAAAGCCATTTTCTGGCGATGTTAATTCCCGGCTGATGAAAGTAATGGTCTCATCGGTAATGGTTTTATAGAGCGGATCAGGGTTCCAGGTATAAGCTTCGGAATATAAGCTAACCAGTTGGGCATTATCATACAGCATTTTTTCAAAGTGGGGTACATGCCAAACACCATCTACAGCATAACGGGCAAAGCCACCGCCAATATGGTCATATATCCCCCCGAAGGCCATTTTCTGTAATGTTAGCTTTACGTTTTCTGCAATGCTTTTGTCCTTCATTAAAAAGGAATAGCGCATTAAAAACAGCGAATTAGCAGGCATTGGGAATTTTGGCGCTCCACCAAAACCACCCTCAACCGGGTCTATATACCTGCGCCAGGTATTCATTATCACTTCCAGGTCGGCTTTAGTATATTCCGGCTGTTCTTTTACAAAAGCTACCGACTCATATTGTTTAATACCGTCCGTTAAGCGCACTGCATAATCTTCGGCTTCGTCGGGTTTTGTTTTATAAAAATCGGCCAGGTTAAACAGCAGCGATGTCCAATCGTTTTTACGAAAATAGGTGCCGCCATAAATAGGCCGTTGGTCTGGCAGGCATATACAGTTTAATGGCCAGCCTCCCCTGCCGCTCATTAACTGCACCGCGCTCATGTATATCTGGTCAACATCGGGACGTTCCTCGCGGTCTACTTTTATACAAACAAAATACTCGTTCATTACAGCGGCCACAGCCTCATCTTCAAAGCTTTCGTGCTCCATTACGTGGCACCAATGGCATGCCGAATAACCAATGCTCACCAGTATCAGCTTGTTCTCATCTTTTGCTTTTGCCAAAGCTTCAGGGCCCCACGGATACCAGTTAACCGGGTTGCCGGCATGTTGTAATAAATAGGGCGAAGTGGAGTTAGCAAGCTGGTTCATACAGGTTATTTTGTACTTAGATAATTGGCTAAATTGTTAATTGTTTTAATGATGTGCAAATCATTTCCCTTTATTAAATGCATTATCGCTTCGTCTTTCGTGCTAAAAAATTTAATTTCGCGGTATAAGAAAAGAGGAATAGGATTTGGATTATTTAGAAGGGTTAAACCCCGAGCAAAAAGCCGCAGTACTGCAAACAAAAGGGCCGGTAATGATTATTGCCGGTGCAGGTTCAGGCAAAACGCGTGTAATTACTTTCAGGGTTGCACACCTTATCCGTAGCGGTGTAGACTCATTTAATATACTGGTATTAACATTTACCAACAAGGCCGCCCGCGAGATGCGCGAGCGTATTAACCATCTGTGCGGCCCCGAAGCTAAAAACATATGGATGGGTACCTTCCACTCGGTTTTTGCCAAGCTGTTACGTGTGGAAGCTGATAAAATTGGCTATCCAAACAACTTTACTATTTACGATACTGACGACAGCAAAAGCGTACTGCGCGCCATTTTAAAAGAAATGCAGTTGGACGATAAGCTGTACAGTGTAAACTTTGTGCTTAACCGTATATCGGCAGCAAAAAACAACCTGGTTGGCTGGCAGGAGTACCAAAATAACGAGCAGATACAGGCAGACGACTTTTCAAGCGGACGCGGTATGCTGGGCAAGATATACGAAACTTATGTGCAGCGTTGCTACCGCGCAGGAGCGATGGATTTTGATGATTTGCTTTTTAAAACCAACGAGCTACTAAAAAATCATCCGGAAGTATTAAACAAATATCAGCACAAGTTTAAGTACCTGATGGTTGATGAGTATCAGGATACCAACTTTTCGCAATACCTGATAGTAAAACGACTGGCAGCAGTTAACGAAAATATTTGTGTTGTAGGTGACGATGCCCAGAGTATTTATGCTTTCCGTGGCGCCAATATCCAAAACATCCTGAACTTTGAGAAGGATTACCCGGATCTGAAAATATTTAAGCTGGAGCAAAACTATCGTTCCACTCAAAACATTGTAAATGTTGCAAACAGCATTATAGCCAACAATAAAGAGCAGCTTAAAAAGCACGTTTTCTCTGAAAAGGAAACCGGCGATAAAATAAAGATAATGCGCGCCTTCAGCGATAATGAAGAAGGTAAGCTGGTGGCCGATGCCATTATGCAGCAGCGCAGCACCAACGGTTTAAAATGGCATGACTTCGCCATCCTATACCGCACTAATGCGCAATCCCGCTCTATGGAAGAGGCTTTGCGTAAAAATGGCATCCCCTATAAAATATATGGTGGTTTATCCTTTTATCAGCGTAAAGAAATAAAAGATCTGATTGCTTATTTCAGGCTTACGTTTAATCCTAATGACGAGGAAGCGCTTAAGCGTGTAATCAATTACCCGAAACGTGGAATTGGTGACACAACAGTTGACAGGATAATTGTAGCTGCTGATAAAAATTCAATTACACCTTTTGAGGTGATACTGGAACCACACAGATATATTGAAAAGGCACCGGCGTCATTAAGCGCATTTGCAGCTATGATACAAAGTTTCCAGGTGCTCACAAAAACTTTAACTGCTTATGAAGCGGCATTACATATTGCGCAACATTCCGGTTTGTTAAAAGATTTATATGAAGATAAATCTGTGGAAGGACTTAACCGTTACGAAAACATACAGGAGTTACTTAACGGTATAAAAGAGTTCTCCGAAAGAGAAGATATAGAAGAAAAGGGCTTGGACGTATTTATGCAGGATGTTGCCCTTTTAACAAATGATGATAAGGATAAAGATAAGGATGCCGATACGGTATCATTAATGACTATTCACTCCTCAAAAGGCCTCGAATTTCCGCAGGTTCATATTGTGGGGTTAGAAGAAAACCTGTTCCCTTCACAAATGTCGCTTAATTCCCGCAGCGATCTGGAAGAAGAGCGTCGCTTGTTTTATGTAGCCGTTACCCGCGCCGAATATAAATTAACTATTAGCTATGCTACTTCGCGTTTTAAATTTGGCACTTTAATAAGTTGCGAGCCAAGCCGTTTTTTAGATGAGATTGATGCTAAGTATATTGAGCTTGATTTTACAGCTAAACCGGCACCGGGAACCAACTCATTTGATGATGAGCGTAATGCATGGAGCCGCAAGGCAGATACATTTTCAAAACCTAAAGCAGCCACCGCTCCACCTGTTAAAACAACATCCATACTGGCTAAGGCGCACGTACCTTCGGCAGGCTTTAAACCATCAGATACATCAAACCTGCAGGTAGGTATGCAAGTAGAACATGAGCGTTTTGGTTTTGGTAAAGTAATAAGCCTTGAAGGCAATAAACCGGATATTAAAGCCACTATATTTTTTAAAGAGATCGGTCAAAAACAACTGCTGTTAAAATTTGCTAAACTGAGCATAATTACTGGGGTTGAGTAACATAATTTCCCCCTTCTTGTAGAAGAAATTCCACAACCTCCCACTCCACAAACTTTAACTATATGTTAATACGGCTTAATTAAGCTGTATTAACATCGTGGCATTTGATTTGGCTAATAGTTAATGTCCATTTCCCTTTAATTAATTTATCATGTACATGTTGACCGAAATTATTAAGAAAAAAACCAACAAATCTGCCGGTAAAAATATCCGCACCTTACGTCACCAACATAACTGGAGCCAGGAAGATGTGGCTAACCGTCTTGGAATCTCTATTCCCGCTTTTTCAAAGATTGAAACAGGTGTTACCGATATTAATTTGTCACGCCTTGAGCAGATAGCCAATATTTTTGAAGTTAGTGTGGTAAACATTCTTTCGTTAGAATATGTTGAACAACCAAACATACAGAATACAAGCCTTAACATTACTCAAAAAAAACTGGTAGACAGAGAAGCCGAGATTGTTAACCTGCAACGTAAAGTGATTTTACTTTATGAAGAATTACTAAGCAAAAACCAGGTAGCGCTATAGTTATCCTATTACTGTTCATTAATTGCAACAAGTGATTTTTTTTGCAGAGTACTCAATTTTACCCTAATTTAATATTTTTAAATGAGATGAAAATTTAATACCTATTTTTCATTCTGATTATAAAAAAATTATTTTAAATCACACAGTTTATGTTTTTGGATTTATAATTGTAACGTCATCTGTATAAAACATTACTATGTCAAATTACATGATATCAATTTCAAATGCCGATGTACTACGCGACGGAACCATTCACGATCCGCGCAGTAAATTGAAAGTTAAGGCGTATGATCTTCTAAAATCAAGGTTTAAACCGTCAATAGGCGAAGTAAGGTTTTTTGTTACTGCCGGCAATGAAACCCTTGCTTTTGAAACAGAAGGATACAAAAGGCACAGGCAACTGCTTATTTTACAAATGATATCAAGATACTGTGTTTATTTAGGGCTTTTTGAAGCACAAATACATAGCACGTTCCCAAACTAGCCAGTAAAATTGTTAAAATGCAGTTTTGCTGGTATCATTGAGCATTTCACTCATTTCAATTATTTTTTGATCAATATCGGATACGCATTTATCCATCATATTAATACATTCCTTTTCATCAACCAAGCCTTCTTTTTCAAGGTTCATTAACCCACGTAAGGTGGCAATTGGCCCTCGAATTTGATGTGATAAGTATGATGAATATTCTGAAAGTTTTTTATTTTTTTTCTGCAGATCTTTTGTTCGCTCATCTATGATCTCTTCAAGGTGATGGTTAATGCGGTCAAGATTATCCTTCTGTCGGGAAACTTCTGCATTGAGTTCTGTAAGTTGTGTATTGGTAATGGTTTTACGTTTTACATTGTTTACCAGTAAGGCTATCACTATCAGTAATAAGCCAGCCACTACTGTAACTGCCCAAAACTTTATTCTGTCGTTTTGCTGGCGTTGTAAAGCCAAATCATTCTCTCTTTGTTTAGCTTCTTGTTTAAACTGTTCCTGTATAATGTTTATTTGGGTAGATTCATTTGAGATATGAATAGTACTATCCTGCCTATAAATTAATTGAAGGTAATGCAAAGCACGCTCGTAATTTTTTCGCTTTAGCTCTAACTGGTAAATAGTATAGTTATAATCAGATTCCAGTTTCTCATCTTTTACTGCTTTTGAATAAGCCTGCCCTTCTTGTACTATTCTTTCAGCATCCTCAAAGCGGTTTTCGGCAATGTATAATGATGCCAGTGTAAGATTGGTACTGGCCACCGGTTTGTTTAAGTCGCGCTCTTTTGCGGCTTTATTAGCGGCTAATAACAGTTTTTCGGCAATATCAAACTGATTAATATTAAAGTAAATAACGCCTCTGTTTTGCAAGGCCTGGATTAGATTAACTGAATCTTTTATAGCAATAAAAATTGCGTTACCCTTATCATAATAAGACAAAGCCTGATAAAAACTTTTTTTACGGTAGTAAACGTTACCAATGTTCAGGTAGGACGAACCTATTAATTGCTGATCTGATAACCGTTGCGCTATTTTTAATGATGAATTTAAATACTCTAAGGCTTTACCATAATCGCTATCAAGGTACAAGTTACCAATGTTGTTGTTAACCTTGGCTTCACTACGCAAATCGTTTATTTCCCTAAACATGTTTAGTGCTTTCAAATAATCATCAATGGCATCACGAGACTGATTTAAATAGTAGTTACCAATACCTTTGATACGGTAAGATTCGCCTATGAATTTTTTATATGGTAGCTTTTCTGCAATGGCCAATGCTGCTGTCGCATCTGCCACGGTTTGCTGTGGGTTAGTTAAGCGGTTATCGTAAGCACGTGAATTTAGCTTTTTCACTTCATTTGTATCCTGTGCAGCGACATTTTCGTATCCTTTAGCGTATACAAAATGTACAACAAGCAAGAAAAATAAAAAAGTATAAATTTTTTTCATTAGAACTCTATACGTTGAATTAAGGGGAAAGTTATGAAATAAATAGCAAGTA
>JAQBNZ010000045.1 GCA_028288285.1 Mucilaginibacter sp. | reverse complement strand
AAAATTACGATTACTTTTTTTACCTTATAGCATTAGTTTGCGGCATGTTCGTAGGCGCAATTGTTGAAAGAGGCTTTATTTGGATACCGGTAGGTGGTGTTTTTGGTTTACTTACAGCAGCTGTATTCCTTAAGTTTTTGGTGAAAGGCCGTGAAGAGGTCTGAAAATAACGATCTCCCTTCTTTTATACGTAACTGGAACCAGTTTTACGGCATTGTTGTTGTATGGCTGGTTCTTTTAATTTTTATATTTTGGCTCATTACAAAATCTTTTGAATGAGCTTAACAGATTGGATAGTTTTAGGCGTTACACTGCTTGCCATAGTAATTTATGGTGTGTGGAAAAGCGGCAGCAATAAAAACATAGCGCAATACCTGGGGAGCCGCTCATTACCCTGGTACCACGTGGGCTTATCTGTAATGGCTACACAGGCCAGTGCCATAACCTTCCTATCGGCACCCGGCCAGGCATATAGCGATGGGATGCGCTTTGTGCAGTTCTATTTTGGCCTGCCACTGGCCATGATTGTTTTGTGTATTACCTTTGTGCCTATTTTTCACAAGCTTAAGGTATACACTGCTTATGAATTTTTAGAGAAGCGGTTTGATCTGAAAACCCGTGTGCTTACTTCTTTTTTATTCCTGATACAGCGTGGCTTATCTACCGGGATTACAATTTACGCTCCTTCCATTATATTATCTGGCATATTACATATTAACACCACCTATACTACTTTATTTATAGGCGGATTGGTTTTATTCTACACCGTGTACGGCGGATCAAAAGCGGTATCATACACGCAATTACTGCAAATGACAATCATTTTTTCGGGAATGTTTTTAGCCGGGGTATTTGTAGTGATGCTAATGCCTGGTGATGTAGGTTTTATAAAATCTATTAAACTGGCCGGTAACCTGGGCCGCATGAATATTATAGACTGGAAGTTTGATCCTGATAACCGTTATAATATATGGAGCGGCATAATTGGTGGTTTCTTTTTGCAGCTATCCTATTTTGGTACAGATCAAAGTCAGGTTGGCAGATATTTAACCGGCAGCTCGGTTGGCCAAAGCAGGTTAGGCTTAATCATGAACGGGCTCTTAAAAATACCTATGCAGTTTTTGATATTATTAGTCGGGGTATTAGTTTTTAGCTTTTATCAGTTTAACCGCCCGCCGGTATTTTTTAATAACTACGAGGTTGAGCAAGTTAAAAAAAGCGGCTATGCAACGCAGTACAATTACCTGGAGCAACAATATATCGAAGCCTTTAAACAGACAAGAATTAAGGCCGATGAACTGGTAAAAGCCATTGATAGCAATAATCCGGAGGAAGTTTCGCATGCGCAGAATGCCTTGAAGCTGGCCAATGTACAGGCAGGCATCATAAGGCAGGATGCTATAGCGGTAATCAAAAAAAACAATGAAAAAGCCAATACAGATGATACCAATTATGTGTTCCTTACTTTTGTTACCCATTACCTGCCAAAAGGTTTAATAGGTTTACTAATTGCTATTATATTCCTGGCATCAATGGGTTCCACAGCAAGCGGACTAAACTCGCTGGCCTCAACAACTGTGGTAGATATTTATAAACGTATTATTAACCCTAATGCATCTGATAAAAACTACGTGACGGCATCGCGCCTGTCCACCATTTTTTGGGGACTGGTTTGTATTATAATGGCTCTTTATGCAAGTAAAATGGGTAATCTTTTAGAAGCGGTTAACCAGTTAGGCTCATATATATATGGCACCATATTAGGCGTATTTGTGGTAGCCTTTTATATTAAACGTATAAACGGTACAGCCGTATTCATTGCCGCTGTAATTACCGAAGTCTTAATATGCGTAATGGGATATTACAACATGGTAGCCTACCTGTGGCTAAATGCAATTGGTTGTATTGGGGTAATAGTAATTGCGGGAGTTTTAAATGGATTTGTAAAAAGCAATAAGCCTGTTATTGAGTAATACACGACATTTTAACAAAAAAGAGACGCAATGTCTTGCGTCTCTACATAATGTATATTTTTAACTATTTCTTAATTTCTTGCTTGTCCTATAACAGCTTCATTCAGACGAACATATTCGTCATCATTACTTTCTTTTGCTAACCGTGCACCCTCTTGAGCAGTTGCAATAGCTTCAGACTTTTTGCCCATCTTTAATAAAATGCGGGCTTTCCACAACTTATACCAAGGACCTTTGGGTTCTAACTTTTCAGCCTCTAATACCCATGTCATGGCTTTATTTAAATCCTTATCGTTCTCATAATAATATTGTATGGCGTTAAAATAAGGCCTCTTTTTTATGTCGCCCTGCATCAGCTTCTCAATGTTAGCGGTTATCTGGGCGTCATCATCTGTCTGCATCTGTATTGGTACGGCGGTATGGTCCCATACAATATAAAAATCGGTTGTTTTGGTGGTTGAATTAGCAAATTGCATAGTCAATGTTTCACGCTTTTCTTTAACCTCAACGGGCTTTACTTTAAAACGTACAAGATCATCGGCTTGTTTGTAGCTATAAGCGCCCCATTGTTTTGCGGTTTTGTTAAGGATGATTGTCCACATCTTTTCATCAGGAATGCTGAATAAAGAATATGTTCCGGCCGGAACTTTGTTACCTTCTACAATAACATTCTCGGTAAAGGTAATTACAGTGGCAGCATTTGCACCAGTACGCCAAACTTCACCATAAGGGTTAATACCGCCAAATATTTTACGGCCCTTAACATTGGGGCGGGAATAGGTAACGGTAATCTTACCCAAGCCAAAATCTTGTATAATAGTTTGGGTTGAACTGGATTCGGGTATGCGTGGCTCTTGTGCATAGGTCTTTAAAGTACTACATGCCATTAATAGAGTAAACAGGTAGATAAAAGGTTTCTTCATTTATTTATATTTTCCCACTAAGATAATAATTGTTAAATGAATTTTTAATGAAACGGATAAAGGTGAAGTAAGGGGAATGTAAACCGGCCAAAAAATAAAAGCCCCCCAGACTTGCTCCGGGGGACTTTCAACCTAAACCTTATCACAATTAACCGGTAAGTTTACCGGTCCGTATTGTTTAGTACAAATACTATACCAAACAGGAAATATGTTCGCACTTATTTTAAATACCCATTTAAATAGCCTGCAGACCATTAGTTTTACAATTCACTTCGTGTCAAATAGACACATTTTCATGAGTTGTATTATTTTTATACGCCAACTCCCGACACTTATTCATGTTTTAAGACAGATTTGCGGCGCAGATAGGTGTCTAATAAAAACAACCCCATTACCACATCAAAAAACAAAAAGCCTCTAATAACAGGGCCTGTAAAAAAACTTGTTACATGGGTAATGTCTAATTGTTTGGGTATTTTTATGCTGGTATCTGCAGTGTGCCAGTTAACGCTGCTTAAGGCAAACATTACCAAAGAGGCTATGGTAACTATAAAAAATATAGCTATGCCTAATATAATACGTTTGTTTATGGCAGCTTTAAGGGGCTGTTGTGCATGCTGGGTACGTATGGTTTCCAGTACATTGTAAGTAAAGGCCATTGATGGTTCATCAAGCTCCATGCTGGTAAATTCTTCATTAAGCTTTAACAGTTCATGATATTTACGCATGTAAGCTTCATCTTGTGCTATAAGCATAGCTATTGCTTGCTGCTCTTCTGCAGTGCAGGAGCCATCAATGTAGCTCCAAAGCTTTTCTTCTATACTGTTCATATCAGTTCTTTAACTTCGTGTTTTAAATTACGCTCCAGCTTTTCTTTCAAACGCTGGCGCGCCCTAAATAGTTTTACCTTAACGGTGTTGGCCTCTATGCCCAAAACCTGTGCAATCTCTTCAAGTGATTGCTCGCCTTTATAAAACATAGTTATAATTGTAGCATCATCTGGCAATAACTGGCCAATAGCCTGGTTCAAATAATATGACCGTGATTTACTCTCAACGTTGTTTTCGTCATAAGCGCTTGGTTTATTCTCAATTTGTATAAATACATCCTCACCATCTATAGAAGTGGTATCTACCCGCTTTTTACGTAAAAAAGTCATGGCGGTAGTATATACAATGCTGTACAACCAGGTACTGAATTTTGATTGCCGCTGAAAAGATGCCAGTGACCGGTATGCTTTTATAAAACAATCCTGCGCAATTTCTTCAGCATCTTCCCTGCCCTTCGCAAAACGCATAGCCAATGTAAACACAAAACGCTGGTGCCGTTTAACCAAATCTGCATAGGCCGATTGGTTACCGCCAAGGGTTTGCTCAATTAACTCTATATCTGAAAGCTTGCTTTGCATATTATACAACCTTTATGACTACATGGCGGCACGTTAGGTTACAAGTGAATTTACGATTTTAGAATTGCGATTTATAATGTATGTGCGAGTTTATATATGTCATCCTCAATCTAAGATTGTATATCTAAATTCTAAAATATTTCTTCCTTACGGTGTAACCTCCTTAAAAAACGTGTGGTCATAACATACAAATACACCGTGGTGGTGTTTAAGAAAAACATAAACTACTTTAAAACTTAATATTATGGATACTGGAAATTTAGGTATTATGGCGGGGATCATCATTTCATTAGGCTTATTTGCAATGATCTTTGGAATATTTTATTTGCACAAGAGAGAGAAAATGGCAATGGTAGAACGCGGCATGGACCCAAGGAGTTATAAAGCGCAGCCCGCTCCTTATCAAAACTTAAAATGGGGTTTATTACTTATAGGCGCAGGCTTAGGTTTGTTTTTTGCTTACTTGCTTGACAATACTGTTTTTGCAAGCAACCATAATGATAATGAGGCTATTTATTTTGGATTAATAGCCATATTTGGTGGCCTTGGTTTAGTGCTTTCTTATCGTATAGAAAAAAAAGAACTTTATAACGATAATAATAAAGCCGAATAAAGAATATAATTAAAAGGGCCTTGCAAATTTGCTTTAAAGAAGCGGTTCTGATAAATTGTCAGAACCGCTTCTTTTTTTACAAATATTTTTCCTTAAGAATTTTGAGGTGATGCAGTTCATGCCCAGCAGTGATATAAACAAGTGCCTTAACCGATACGGGGCTATCATTAGCTATACCGGTTCTGTTTAACTGGTCTTCATTAAATGAACCAAAAAGATACAGATTTGATTCGCGGGTGGCCCTAAATTCAGCAGCAAGACTTTGTATCGTTCGGGAGTTGAAATCAGTATTATTTACATAAATGTCCTGATCAAAGCCTGGCAAGGTAGCGTTCTCCCGTGAAAAGCATAATGCACGAAAAGCAAATACTCTTTCGGTATCAATCATATGACCCAGTACCTGCTTAATGGTCCATTTGCCTTCCGCATAGGTATACGCGGCTTTCTCTTCCGCCATATTACTGAAGAGGTTATAGGTTGATGTTTGCAGCTCTTCTAATAGCTCCATAATATCGGCACCTTGTGGCACCTTTGACACATACGCTTCGGCATAGGCCGAATATTCGTTAGGCTTTGGTCTGTTTATCATTGTTTAAGCTTTTTAATACTATTCTAAAAGTGGTTCCTTTACCCAGCTCGGATTCGCGCACAAATATTTGCCCGCTATGGTAATTCTGTATCATTCTTTTGGTTAAGGACAGCCCCAAACCCCACCCACGCTTACGTGTGGTATACCCAGGTTGAAAAACGGTATCAAATTTTGACCGGGGAATACCCTTGCCTGTATCCGTAACATCAATAAAAACTTGTTTTTTAAGGCGATTTCCGCTTATTTCTATTTTAATACTACCCGTGCCCTCAATTGCATTTACTGCATTTTTAAGAAGGTTCTCCAGTACCCAGTCAAACAAAGGAATATTTAGCCCTGCAACCAAATCTCTGTTGCCCGTTAACTCAAAGCTAATTTTGTTGCTTACCCTAACTTTAAAATAATCTACAAAATCTTTTACCACATCATATACCGAGTGTTCATCCAATTTTGGTTTCGAACCTATTTTTGAAAAGCGGTCGGCAACTATTTCAAGACGTTTTACATCATTTTCCATTTCTGCCATTAACGGGTCACCATCGGCATTAAATTTATCTTTGATCAACTCTATCCAGGCCATTAATGATGATATAGGCGTACCCAATTGGTGTGCAGTCTCTTTTGCCAAGCCTACCCACACCTGGTTCTGTTCTGATTTTCGGGATGAGCTAAACGCCGTATAGGCTACCATCAGAAATATGGCAATTACGGATAGCTGTATATAGGGGAAAAACTTAAGCTGGGTTAGCAGGTCTGAGTCTTTATAATATACCAGCCAGGGTTCATTTAATATAGTTAACCTGATGGGTGCGTGCTGCTTTTTCATGTAAGCCAGCTCATTTTTAAAATAATCAAGATCGTAGGTTTGTTGTTTAAGCTTTAGCTCTTTATCATCAAGTTTAATATAGGTTTTGGTAGAGTCAAGGCCGCGGGTAAACTTAAAATCACCTTTTGCATCAACAACAATTGCAGGCACAACAGAACTATCGCGTACAGCCAATACATAATCTAAAAAGTCGTTATCGTCTGATGTGGTGATCTGTTTCATACTCAAGGCCCACACCTGCGCCCGTGTACGCTCTGACTTGGCAATATTCTTAACCAGGTAACTGGTATAAAATAACGATCCACTCGCTATAACTACGGCAAAAGTGAGCAGCGAATATTTCCAGCGTTTTTTTTGTTGGTACGGGTTCATAACAGATGTTCAAATAACGGAAATTTTTTTAGGTTATTGGGGCAAGGGAAGATAAGAAGTAAGAATCTGAAGTTAGGGCAAGATTATTTTGAGCCGAATATTATCTCATTATCGCAAAGTAGTTGACTGGGTCATAAACATTACATAACCAAAACACTTTCTGGCTTTCTCACTAATTAGTAAAGCCTATCTTTGCGCTGCAATGTCAGATAAAAAAGTAAGAGTCCGTTTTGCGCCAAGCCCTACAGGTGGTTTGCACCTGGGCGGTGTGCGTACCGTTTTGTTTAATTACCTTTTTGCCAA
>JAQBNZ010000023.1 GCA_028288285.1 Mucilaginibacter sp. | reverse complement strand
CGGTTTATGATGGCAGCGGTATTTATCCTGATATTTTTGTTAAGCAGGAGCGTTTTGCTAATGTTACCCAAACACTGGTAAGCAAACTGCTGATATTTGATTATGCTACTTTGTACCGTAACTCGCACCCTAAACTGGCCGATCCTAAACAGTTAAGTTTAACTGATGCCGAGTACAATGATTTTATAAAATACCTGGCAGGTAAAAATTATACCTATAGCACCGTTTCTGAAAAATTACTTACAACCCTTAAAACAGAAGCCACCCGCGAAAAACAGTATAACGAAATACAAGCCGAGTATGATGCCCTTAAGGCCAAGTTAGCAAATACCAAAAAGAACGATTTGCTAACACATAAGCCCGAAATAAAACAAGTACTGGAAAACGAAATAGCATCCCGCTATTTTTACGAGAAAGGGCGTTACGAGGCCAACTTTAAATATGATAAAGAACTGGCTCAGGCCGTAAAAACCATGCAGGATAAAACCCAGCTGGCATCTATATTAAAAGGTGAGGGTAATTTTAAAGTTATTGGCAAGCCTGTACTGGCTATGGCTGCTAAAAAAGCAGCTAAAGATACTACTATAATAGTAGAGCCGTAATTGAGAGTTAAGAGCATAGAAACAAGAATTAAGACTAAACCTTGTATGTATTATAATCTGTTTTGGTTTCTTAATTTTTGTCCTGTTTCTTGATTCTTACCTCTTGATTCTTAATTCTCCTCCCACTTGTAACATCCCTGTTATAATCATGTTTGGTTAAACTATGTGAGTTGGTGACTGTCATACCAACCAAACACACAAATTATGAAAAAGATAATTTTAACAGGCGCAATATTAGTTAGTATTTTAACAGTTAAACAGGCAAATGCACAAATTAGCATAAGCTTAAACATTGGTAGCCAGCCCGAGTGGGGCCCAACCGGTTATGACCATGCAGACTATTACTACATGCCTGATATTGACACCTATTATGATGTACCAACACATCAGTATGTATATTTAGAGAACAATGGCTGGGTACGCAGGGCATCATTGCCGCCACGTTACAAAAACTACAACCTTTATAGTGGTTATAAAATAGTGGTGAATGAGCGTAACCCATGGTTACGCGACGATTTATACCGCTCCAGATATGCCAATTATAGAGGCCGTACCGGTCAAACTATCATTCGTGATAGCCGTGATGCCAAATATCGTAATCATTGGGCCAGTGACCGCCAAGAGGTACGTAATGACCGCAGGGAAGTACGTAATGACAGAAAAGAACTACGGAATGATAGGAAAGATAACCATCAAGACCGCAAAGACGATCGTAAGGATAATAAACACGACCGTTCGTAATATAAAAATGAATAAAAAAGCAGGCTTCTTTTTGGGCCTGCTTTTTTTATGCTGTAATTTTAAATTCAGATTCAGGCACTTGCCATAAATGCATCTATTGCCGCTGTTGCCCTCTCATACCGCTCAGGGCCTGTGCCGGATATAAGTACATAGTTAGCGTTTATATCCGCTAATTCTTTATGCCAAACGGCCATAAAATGTTCGCGCATGTGCGGGAAATCGCGCAGTGGATCATCCTGCCAGGGTAAATCAATGTTTAATAGCAGGTATAAGTCATATGGGTGTTTAGGTAATTCGTCCAACACTTCCTGCGGCGAGCGGCCAAACATTTGATCGCTCCATATTTTTACGGTAATGAAAGTGGTATCACATATCAGTATCTTATCAGCCTTTGGCGTAAATTCTTTTTCCAGTTCTATCTGTCCGTAAAACATATTTATTTCATCCTGCCAGGTAGGAGGTTCGGTAAGCTTAGCACAATAGTCGCGGGCATACTCAGGTACCCACACCGTATTATAATAATTGGCCAAATAAGCAGACATGGTAGATTTACCTGTTGACTCCGGACCTACTACAGCTATTTTTTTAATTTTAGAATTACGAATTACGATTTTAGATTCTTGCATTTGGGTCTTATTTCTTGCCTCTTACTTCTTTATTCTTAATTCGAGCTTACTTGTTTCGTCCAATCCTTTTTCCAGTCAATGTATCCCATAAGGGCAATACCTACATATATGGCGTACATTACCGCGGTAAGGTGCAAATCTTTATAAATGTATACACCTATATAAATAATATCTACAAAAATCCATATCAGCCAGTTCTCTACCACTTTTCGTGCTAAAAGCACTTGTGCAACAAGGCTGCAGGCGGTACAAAAGCTGTCAATATAAGGATATGATGCCGTGGTGTATTTTAATAATGATCCTAAAATGAAAGTGAACAATAGTATAGCCGGTATTGCAATCATTATTTCTTTTTGGGTGATGCGTGTTACAGGATGCTTTTTACTGCTGGCGGGTTTCTTGCTCCAATAATACCAGCCATAAATATTCACCACGAAGAAATATACTTGCAAGCCCATATCTGCAAAAAGCTTCGCCTCAAAAAAAATGAAAATATAAATGGTAACACTGATGATGGCAATGGGCCAGTTCCAGATGTTGTTAATGGCCGCCAGGTAAACGCACAATAAGCCGGTTATTACACCAATTATTTCCAGCCAGGTTTGATGCTGCCACCAGTCATGCAGCATATGTACAATTTGCATGCTGTAAATATAAGTTTTTGGTTCTATCCCCGCGTCATCGCGAGGCACGAAGCAATTACGTGTAGGCCTGCCAGCAGATTATTTGCTTCGTAGGTTTTGGTCATATCTTGGTTGCGGGATTTATCCATAAAGCAAATACAGCACAGGTTGCAATAGCACCCCAGGGAATTTTTTCATCATTTTTGTATTAAATTAAATACAACACATGTATTAAATAACAGAAAATCTAAATTTCAATACATATCAATTTATTAATTTCTCTTAAAAAACTGCTTAAAGCAGGGCTAAAGCAAAAAATCTTCAAATAATTTATGCAAAAATGCCCTTTACGGCAGCCGGTTCACACATAAGCTTAAAAAATGGCTTAGCTTTTGTTAAAACTAAGTGGTCCTGCATACATCTTTGAAAAAATATAAATACATCTACCTGTAAAAAACTTTTTCGATGTCAGGCATAAATTAGAATTCTCAGTTGCCCAAGTTGAGATGAACATGTTCTTTTATTTTGGGTTTAATCAATAGTTTAAATTAATTAGGGGAAAAGGGAGCTTCAAAAAGGCTCTCTTTTTTTGTTGTGATATTTTTGCTATGCATGCATAATATTTATAACTTTATTTTTCTTAATCTTAAACTATGTCATCTCTCAACTATAACCATGCATTTTGAACTTACAGAAGAACATTTAATGATACGCCAGGCGGCTCGTGATTTTGCGCAAACCGAATTAAAGCCCGGCGTTATAGAACGCGACGAACACCAAAAATTTCCGGCAGAACAAGTAAAGAAACTGGGCGAGCTGGGGTTTTTAGGAATGATGGTATCGCCGGAATATGGCGGCAGCGGCATGGATGCCATATCATATTGTATTGTAATGGAAGAGCTGTCAAAGGTTGATGCATCTGCATCAGTTGTGGTATCAGTAAATAATTCGCTGGTTTGTTTTGGGCTGGAAAAATATGGCAGCGAGGCGCAAAAGCAAAAATATTTAGTGCCATTGGCCAAAGGCGAAGTAATAGGCGCATTTTGCCTGAGCGAGCCCGAGGCCGGTTCTGATGCTACATCGCAAAGAACTACCGCCATTGATATGGGCGACCATTATCTGCTTAACGGAACTAAAAATTGGATAACCAATGGTAACAGTGCATCTACTTATCTTGTAATGGCTCAAACAGATCCGTCAAAAAAACACAAAGGCATAAACGCCCTGATAGTTGAAAAAGGCATGGAAGGGTTTACCGTAGGCGCCAAAGAAAATAAACTGGGTATCCGTGGGTCTGATACCCATTCGCTAATGTTTACTGATGTTAAAGTACCCAAAGAAAACCGTATTGGCGAAGATGGCTTTGGGTTTAGGTTTGCTATGTCTACATTGGAAGGGGGGCGTATCGGTATCGCTTCGCAGGCATTGGGGATAGCTGCCGGTGCTTTTGAACTATCAGTACAGTATGCTAAAGAGCGTAAGGCATTTGGTAAAACCATTGCCGATTTGCAAGCCATTCAATTTAAGCTGGCAGATATGGCTACCGAAATTGAGGCAACCCGCTTGCTTTGCTACCGTGCCGCCTGGTTAAAAGATAACGGGTTGCCTTATGCACAGGCAAGCTCAATGGCCAAGCTTTTTGCCTCAGAAACTGCTATGCGCACAACCATTGAAGCAGTACAAATACATGGTGGCTATGGGTTTGTAAAGGAATATCATGTAGAGCGCATGATGCGTGATGCCAAAATTACCCAGATATATGAGGGCACGTCTGAAATTCAGCGTATTGTCATATCCCGCGAAGTTTTGAAATAGTTAGCCAGTTTTGTTACTTTTGAAAAGTATATTAGATTAGTAGACTATTTTATTCATGATAAAGAAGATCATATTAAGCGCGGTAGTATTTATCGCGCTTGCCCAAATAAGCATAGCGCAAACCAAACTTAATACAAGTATATGGCGCGGGGCCTTAAAAAACGCGGCAGGGCAGGAAATTCCTTTTAATTTTGATGTGACTAATACCGGCAATAAGCAGGAACTGGCTATTATTAACAGCACCGAGCGTTTTAAGGTAACCAATATAACGGGACGAGGCGATTCGGTATTTATTAAGATGCCGCTGTTTGATTCGGAGTTTAAACTAATACAAGCCGGCGATAAACTACAGGGTCAATATATAAAACACCTTGCAGACAAGGACGTAGCTATGGAATTTACGGCTACTGCCGCTACCCCTTACCGGTTTTTTAAGGATGCTGAAAAGCCAGCGTTTGATGTAACCGGCCGCTGGTCGGCTATTATTGGCGAGGGCGATGGCAGGGATACTACCGTTGGCGAATTTAAGCAAACCGGAGCTAAAGTAACCGGCACTTTCTTAACCACAACCGGCGATTACCGCTTTTTAGAAGGCACTGTAGCCGGCAACCAGCTTTACCTATCCTGCTTTGATGGCGGGCACGCGTTTTTGTTTACCGCTAAAATTGATGACGACAAAGCCCTGTCAGACGGTAAATTCTACTCAGGTGCTACCGGTACCGATGTTTGGACAGCCGTAAGAGACGAGAACGCCAAACTACCCGATGCCTATTCATTAACTGCCTTAAAGCCGGGTTACAAAAAGCTCGACTTTAATTTTAAAGACCTTACCGGTAAACCGGTATCATTAAACGATGACCGCTTTAAAAACAAAGTAGTTATTGTGCAAATATTAGGATCATGGTGCCCAAACTGTATGGATGAAACCGCTTACATGGTTAATTATTATAAAAAATATCATTCTAAAGGGGTAGAGGTTGTAGGCCTTGCGTATGAGCGCACTACAGATTTTGCAAGATCGCAGAAAACGCTGGCGCAGGTAAAAAGCCGTTTTAACATTAAATATCCTATATTAATAACAGGTTACACCAGCAATAAAATAGAAACCGCCAAAAGCCTGCCAATGCTAACCAAAGTTGTGGGCTTCCCTACAACAATTATAATTGATAAAGCCGGCGATGTGCGTAAGATACATACCGGGTTTAGTGGCCCCGGAACAGGCAATTATTATACAGAATTTATTAGCGAGTTTGAGAAATTGACAGATGACCTGCTGGCCGAGAAGGCTATTGTGAACATTCCTTAATTTTTTCAAAATAATTAGGCTCCTTATTCTGCTATATTATAGCAGTAACTTTATTTAACTGCAGCCTGTGGGCTGTCCGGCTGCAGTTAGGTAAGGTTTCCAAACAATTTTAAATAGAAATTGTCTTAGCAATAACCTTAGCACTGTCATGAAAAAACTTTTCTTACGGCTTGCTTTCGCTTTTTAGTAACATTGCACAAAATTTAGAATTGACAGCCGCAGCCAAAAAATTATTCTCCTACTTGCTTAAAGCAGCTATACTTGTTTTAGCATTCGCGTTTATTTACCACAAGTTTTTAAATAAGAATGAAAATCTAAGGCAATTTAAGCTGTTAATTAAGCAAATAAGCAGCAATCAGGTAATTTTTACACTCTCAGTAGTGGTATTGCTAATGATGCTCAATTGGCTGTTAGAAAGCCTTAAGTGGCAATACCTTTCGCGCAGGTTGGCCCGTATTTCTGTATGGGAAGCAGTAGAAGCCGTTTTTTGCGGGTTAACCTGGGCAATTTTTACGCCCAACAGGGTTGGCGAATACGGTGGCCGGGTAATGTTTTTGCCTAATCGTAAACGTATCCATGGTGTTTTTGCCATGGCTGTTGGCTCCTTCGCTCAAAATGTTATCACCAATATTACCGGGCTGCTGGCTTCATTATGGTTTATTTATTATTTTCTTGAATTAAATACATGGGCATTTATTGGCATAGCAGTGCTTACGCTTATATTTTTAGGGTTATTGCTTGTTTTTTATTTTAATATTAAATGGCTGGTTGTGGTGTTAAACCGTATTAAGTTCCTAAAAAAATATCATCGCTTTTTTGATATTATGGGTCGTTATAATTTTAACGAGCTGCTGTTAGTAATTGGTTATAGCCTGGCGCGTTTTTGTGTGTTTACATTCCAATATTACCTGGTAATCCATTTGTTGCTGCCTAACATACCCTTCTTTGAAATGATGATGACGGTTATTGTGTTCATTTTTATCCAATCGGCACTGCCCTCGCTTGATCTGCTTGACATTGGTGTACGTAGTTTTACCGCGGCACATTTATTTTTATATATAACCAACCAACAAATAGCTATAATTGCAGCTGTATCTGCTATATGGCTTATTAACTTAATTATTCCGGCTATATTGGGATCTGTGTTTGTTTTAAAACTGAAATTCTTTGATCGCACTGCATAGTATTATTTCTTTGTTACTAACCGGGTTATACCTGTTGGTTGTTGGCTATTTAATAAAAGGGTGGTCGGCCTTAAAGCGGCCAAATATTAAGGGTGCAAGTTTAACCACTAAGGTAACCATACTTATAGCCGCCCGAGACGAGGAAGAACGCATCCGTTATACCATTGAAGATATTATAGCACAGGATTATCCTAAGCATTTAACAGAGGTGATTATTGTTGACGACCACTCAACAGACAGCACTTCAGATATTATTAGAAGCTACGCGGCAGATGGTATTCAACTACTGCAGCTAAAGGCAGATAAGCCACTAAATTCTTACAAGAAAAAGGCAATCGCCGAAGCGATTGCCCGTTCAACAGGCGATTTAATGGTAGCTACTGATGCAGATTGCCGCATGGGGCCGAAGTGGCTATCATCAATAGTTGGCTATTATGAAACCCATAAACCGGTAATGATATCATCGCCGGTAACTTATTTTGAGGAACGTTCTTTATTTGAGCGATTGCAAACGCTTGAATTTTCATACTTAATAGGTATTGGTGCCGCCTTTATAGGTAATGGCAGGGCATCTACCTGTAACGGTGCCAACCTCGCCTACCGCAAAGATGTTTTTTATGAAGTAGGCGGCTTTAAAGGGATAGATGACCTTGCATCTGGTGATGATGAATTGCTGTTGCAAAAAGTTGCAGTACAATATCCTAACCGGATAGCGTTTTTTAAAAATCCGGAGGCAATTGTTTATACACATGCCAAACATACCTTGCAGGAATTTTTGCAGCAAAGGCGCCGATGGGCATCAAAATCAACCCGTTATAAAGATAAGAAGATAGTGGCACTGGCTGTTTGTATCTGGCTATTCAATCTTTCTCTTATCGCGAATGCTTTATTGGCGTTTTATAATGTTTACTTTTTAAAGCTTTTTTTAATACAGTTCCTGTTAAAATGTGTGTTTGAGACAGCGTTTTTACTGCCAATAACCACATTTTTTAAAAGGGCAAACTTGGTTGCCTTATTGATAATATTGGCACCCATACATATTATTTATTTTGTGTATGTGGGCTTAATTGGTAACACCCGTAAGTATGCCTGGAAGGGCAGGATTGTGAAATAAGAGGGCTTTTTTTAAATCCACACATAAAAAGAGCCTCATTGGGATTATTTAAATGGAATTATTCGCTACTTTAGGCTGGCTAAAAAATAATGCAAAACAATAATAATAGTTCAGGTGAAGATGAATTAATACGACTGCTGCTTAAAAGGCAGTCGGAATTAAACTCGTTATTAGA
>JAQBNZ010000212.1 GCA_028288285.1 Mucilaginibacter sp. | reverse complement strand
CATAAATAAATTGTGGAATAAATATTGTATGTTTAAACATATAAAATTAAATTGTTATGAAACAAGTACTTTATCCCGCTAATGAACGCGGATTTAATGATATAGGCTGGCTAAAGGCCAATTTCTCCTTTAGCTTTGGGCCATATTACAACCCCGTGAAGGAAAATTTTGGTGCATTACGTGTATTAAATGACGATATTATTGCAGCAGGAAGGGGTTTTGGTGCGCACCCACATGATAATATGGAGATTACTACCATAGTATTAAAGGGCGCGTTAGAACATAAAGACAGCATGGGGAATGTTGGCGTTATAAATGCCGGAGATGTACAGGTAATGTCTGCAGGTACCGGTATAACACACTCAGAATATAATCCATCATCATCAGAAGCCACACAATCACTTCAAATATGGATCTTTCCTAAAGAGAGGAATATCAAGCCCCGGTACGATCAGAAGAGATTTGTTGAAGCATTGGTACACAACCAGCTCACTACGTTAATATCGCCTGATAAAAGCACAACAGATACTTTATGGCTAAACCAGGACACCACTTTCTCAATGGGTAAATTTAATGCAGGCCAACAGGTAAGCTATTCCATAAAAACCTCTGGAAATGGGGCATATGTGTTTGTATTGGAGGGTAGTGTAAGCATTGGTGGTAACCAGCTAAACAAAAGAGATGCTATAGGTGTTTATGATATTAGTTCGTTTACAATTGAAACCAGTTCAGAAACCCACTTATTGATCATTGAAGTGCCGATGCTTTGATTCCGCTTCGAAATTATATTGCTGGATTTTAAAACAATTGGCAAATAGATTGTTTATAACTCGCAAGTAATTAAAAGATTATGGCAGAACAGGCAATTCCTGGATATAAGAAATGGCTGGAAGACATTGGAGAACAAGGCGTTTTCTTTTCGCAGTTCTTTAGAAACATTTTTAAAGGCGGCTTTGAGTGGTCTGAGTTTGTGCGGCAGTGTTATGAGATTGGGTACAAATCTTTTATGCTGGTAGGCCTCACGTCATTCATTATGGGCATGGTACTCATATTACAATTACGGCCATCAATGGTTGAAATGGGGGCCGAGTCCATGCTGCCAAAAACGCTGGCCGTTTCTTTTATCAGAGAAATGGGCCCCGTTATTACCGCTATTATTTGCGCCGGCAAAATAGCATCAAGTATTGGCGCCGAACTGGGCAGTATGAAGGTTACCGAGCAAATAGATGCCATGGAAGTATCCGGAGCTAATCCAACCCAATATTTAGTGGTTACCCGTATACTGGCAGTAACGCTCATGGTACCTATCCTTACTTTAATGGGCGATGTGATAGGCCTTTTCGGCGGATTTTTAGCACTGAATTTTACAGACGATATCAGTTTTCATTTGTATTTTAATAAGTGTATTGCCTCTCTTGAATTCATTGATTTTTTACCTGCATTTATTAAAACGTTTTTCTTTGGATTTGCCATTGGCTTTGTGGGCTGTTATAAAGGTTTCCACTCAGATAAAGGCACCGAGAGTGTAGGTTTAGCGGCAAACTCCGCCGTGGTAACCGCCTCCCTATGGATCTTTGTTATTGATGCTATAGCCGTACAAATCACCAGTTTATTATATTATAGGTAATGGAAGAGACAGCGGTAAAGCATAAAGAAGAAGCTCGGTCTTCAAAGCATGAGGTGGTGGTTGACATAGAACATGTCAGCAAATCATTCGGATCAAAAGAGGTGTTAAAAGATATCACTTTGAAAATAAAACGGGGCGAAAATGTAGTGGTGCTGGGTAAATCAGGCGAGGGTAAATCTGTTACTATCCAATGCATAGTTGGCCTGCTTACCCCAGATAGCGGAATAGTAAAAGTGTTTGGCGAAGAGGTTGCTGAAATGAGCAACGAAGAATTAAAGGAATTACGCACTAAGGTGGGCTTCCTGTTTCAAAGTGGGGCTTTGTATGATTCAATGACCGTGCGGGAGAACATGGAATTTCCGCTTACCCGTGTGCTGAAAATGAAAGACCAGGGCGAGATTGACCAACGGATAGAAGAAGTATTGGATGCCGTTGGCTTGCTGGAGGCTATAGACAAGATGCCGTCTGATCTTTCGGGCGGAATGAGGAAACGTGCCGGACTGGCAAGAACAATGATTGTAAGGCCCGAAATAATGCTCTATGACGAGCCTACCACGGGCCTTGATCCCATTACCTCGCGTGAAATAAGCCAACTGATACTACAGGTGCAAAAGAAATATAAGACAACATCTGTCATCATTACCCACGATATGGAATGTGCAAGGATTACTGCCGACCGCATTGTGATCATGGATGATGGAGAATATATAGCTGAGGGCTCTTTTGATGAACTAAAAAGCTCAAAAGACGAATTGGTAAGATCATTTTTTAACGAAACAGCATGAGAACCACATCATCACAAAAAGTAAAAATAGGCCTGTTCACGTTTATAGGATTTGTAATTCTGTTATTGGCCGTGTTCTTTATTGGCAATCAAAAAAGCCTTTTCAACTCAACCTTTAGAGTTTACGGGACATTTAAGAATGTAAACGGGTTAACTGTAGGGAATAATGTGCGCTTTGCGGGCATAAATGTTGGCGTGGTTGAAGCCATTAACATTGTTACAGACAGCTCTGTGCGTGTTGACCTGAGCCTGAACAATTCCGTTAAGAAATTCATTAAAAAAGATGCGAAACTGAGTATTGGCAGCGATGGTTTGATGGGCGATAAGCTGATAGTTATCTCTCCCGGAGGGGTAAACACCACCCAGGAAATTGAAGCCGGCAACGAAATAAAATCGATTAATCCGGTAGATGTAGACAAGATTATTACAAAACTTACAAAAGTAGCGGACAATGCCGAAACGCTAACCAGCAACCTGTCTGAAATAGTAGCCAAAGTAAACAGCGGGAAAGGAAGTCTTGGGAGATTGTTGAATAACGATAAAATAGCCCGAGACTTGGAAGGTACCGTTAAACAGGCCAAAACCACCATGAAAGGTGTACATACCACTACAGCTACCCTTAACGAGGATTTGAAAGCCGCCCAAGGTAACTTTTTATTAAAGGGATTCTTTAATAAAAAGAAAAAGGCAGCAAAGGCTAAACAAGATTCTATAAGGAAGGCTAAGGAAGAGGTGATAAAGGCTAAAGAAAAGGCAGCTAAGAAAGATAATGCCGCAGAGTGATACTTCTTTTTCAAGTAAAATATACCATTCCAAGTTACTCGTTTGAAATGGCTGGAAATATATTCAACAATAAAGGGGGCCTATTAGCCCCCTTTATTGTTATAATGCTTTTGTTATCTCGTCAGATAGTGGCTTTACTGCCGAACGGTAACGATGTATTAGCTTACCATTTTCATCTATCAAAAACTTTTCAAAGTTCCACTTTATTTCACCGGTAAAATCAGGGTTTGGCTCTGCTGTTAAATAAGCGAATAACGGGTCTATATCGTCGCCTTTAACACTTACTTTGGTACTTAGCGGGAAGGTAACGCCAAAATTCTTTTCGCAAAAGGTTTTAATATCTGCATTAGTACCGGGTTCTTGTGATGCAAAATTATTTGCCGGGAAACCAACAACAACCAGTTTATCTTTATATTGATCGGCCAATTTCTGTAATTCGGCATATTGCGGAGTATAGCCACACTTAGATGCGGTATTTACAATAAGCAACTTTTTGCCTTTATATTTAGCCAGGGAAAAAGGTTTGCCGTCAATAGTTGTCAGCTTGAATGTATATATTGTAGGTGAAGCAGATGTTACAAACATCAGTGATAGTAGCAATGCAAGTGTTTTCATGTTTTAAAAATTGAAGATGAATAATTTATATATGTAAAATTAGCTATTAAAAACTTCTTTTACTCAAATAATGGTCTTCTTTTAAAGTCATTTTTTTCTTATCTGCTACAGTTTTGTCCTTATAACCCAACAGGTGTAGGGCTCCGTGTATAATTACGCGGTGCAGTTCCTGTGCTTCTGTAACAGCAAACTTAGCTGCGTTCTCTTTTATACGCTCAATAGAAATGAAAATATCACCGGCAATGGTGTTATGTTCCTCAGAATTATCAAAGGTAATGATATCCGTATAGGTATCATGATTAAGGTATTGTTGGTTTATTTGCAGCAGGTATTCGTCTGAGCAAAAAACGAAGGTAAGCTCGGCAAGTTTAAAACCTTCGGCCACAATGGTCTCGGTTATCCACTTACGAACAGCCGTTTTGTTTTTTAAATTATAGGTTATGTCTTCCTCAAAAAACTGTATCGCGGGCATTATATCTTAAAATGTAGTTCAACCTCGTTGCCAGCAACATTAAATATGCACTGGTCTGCAAGGTGTTTAAGGATAAATACTCCACGGCCGGTCAGCTCTTCCAAACGATCTGGTGCAGTTGGATCTGGCAGGTCATTATAGTTAAAACCAGGGCCTTCGTCAGTTATGGTCCAAACAATGCGCTTTAGCTCAACATCAGCATTAACAATAACCATTTTGTTAGGATCTAATTTATTTCCGTGTACAATAGCATTGATAAGAGCTTCATTTAAGCAGGTCATCATGTTGGCAAAAGTGTCCTCACTAATCTGATATTTATCCGCAATTACCTCAATCAAATTCTCAAGCAAAGTTATGCTTTCATATTTTGATGGAAGTTGTAATGTATATAATTCTCCCGTTTGCACATTCGCCGGTTCCATGTTATTTAGTGTTAAGTTGGTCAAAATAGATTTTAATTTTTTGCCTGTAGTACAAATTAAGTGCCGAAGGGACTGTTCTTATCTGTTCTACCTGCTTTGTTTTTATCTGCTTATAATCCAGCAAAGCATTAATATAACCCGGCGGCATGTCATTTGCGGCCCGACTCTCCCTTTTTTGGTCTTGCTCACGCTGTTGTTCGGCTTTTTCTGCTTCCAACAACCGGGTTTGAATTTGCTGTTGCCTCTTCAGCGCCTCGTCTGTAATTCTTCTGTTTACGAGATCGTTCTCAGTTTGTTCCATTTCTTTTGCAATTTTATCAAGGTTACCTAATCCATTTGTACCATCTTTGTTATTATCTTTATTAAATTGCTGCAAAGTTTGCCTTATTAATTGCTGTTGGCGCGCCATTTTTGCTAATTGCTCGCTCTTGCCTTGCTGCCCCTGCTGTCCGCCCTTTCCTTGTTGGTCCGGCTGGTTGCCTTGTTGCTTCATTTGGTCGCGGGCTTGTTGCATATTTTGATTAAGTTGCTGCTGCATTTTACTTAACTGAGATAATGACGGCGTGCCTTTTTTACCCTTGTTTCCGCTTTTGTTCATGCTTTTTTGCAGTTGATCAAGCGCCTCGCTCAGCATAAGAGCAAGATTGTTCATAGATGTCATGGCAAATTGCTGGTTACTGGTAGCCAAAGCTGTATTACGTTCGTCCAGATTATTAAGTGCCTGATCAATATGCTCATTTATACTGGTTATTTCTTTATTTACTGTTGATTGTATCTGTGGAATTCGTTTACTTAAAGCATATAGAGTATCCTCGGCTGTTTTCAAATTGTCTTTTACATCCTTTTGGCTTTGAGACAGAGAAATATAGGCCGGGTCACTTGTATAAGTGCTCCTTAAAGATTGCATTATTTTTTCTTGAGTAAAGGAACTATTTACTAACGATTTTAATAACTCGCGTAATTGCTTTGCATCAACATTGTTCTGGCTGCTTTCGCCCTCTTCCTCATTTTGTTCGAGTTTGTTGGCCAGTTGTTTCATTTGTTTTGCCGCTTGCTCCTGTGATTTTGCCGCCTGTTGCCTATTATTCTTCTGCAAGCTATTACTGCTTTGCTTCATTTGCTCATCAATGGCCCGTTTTTCTTTTTCAGGATTTTCAAACTGTTCTTTTTTACCGTTTTGTTCGTTGGTCTTCTGTAAGTCGTCAAGTGATTTCTTAATATCCTGAAACTGATTATTCAGTTTTTGTTGCTGTTGCAGATCCTCAATACTGTTGCCGGCTTTTTCTGTTTTATCAGATAGCTTTTGTTGTTCATCCGCCAGTTGGTTAAGTTGATTAATGTTTTGATTAAGCTTCTGTTGAAAATCTAACTTTTTATATAGTTCCAGCATGCGGTCTAACTCTTTCTTTAACGATTTATTATCATTTTGCATTTTAGAAAGTTCATCACGGGTAGCGTCTTTTTGGTCCTGCTGCATCAACTGCTGTAGCTTTTCGAGCATTTCTTTGGTCTTGTCGTCAAGCATATTTTTAAACAATTCATCTATCTGTTGCTGCTTTTCGGTCAACTCCTCTTTTTGCTGCTGGCTTTCCTGGCGATTATATTGGTTCTTTTTATTTTCTTTTTGTATGTCTCTAACCAACCCATCTAAATCCTTGCGTTTTTGAAGTAACTCCTCTACTTGCTTTTTCTCGTCAAAAGACAGATTATTCTTGTCTAAGAACGACTGATTTAACTTTTTAGCGCCTTTTTCAATTTGGCCCGCCAGCTTTACTGCCGATTGCATTTTTTGCTTCACTGCTTGTGTGCCGGCGTTTAATTGTTCGGCTAATGTGGCCGCATCAGGAATGTTCAAAGTGCGTTCGGGTGAACGAGCGGTTTTTGGGCCATTAACAGCATCATTATCTGCCACCTCAAAATAATAGGTGACGTTTTCTCCTGCCTTTATTCCCATCTCTTTCAGGTTCCAAAAATAAAAAAAGCCGCTTTGTGTTGCTGATAGGTCCGCTTTAACCGATTTTGTTACTGAATGCTCCTGACTGTTATCACCCGATCTGTAATGAAATGTTAACGATGAAAAGCCATGATCGTCTTGTATTTTACCGTTAAAATAAAACGCTTTCATACTTACTGAGTCGGGTTTTTCATTAACCTCAATTGATGGCGGCTCATCCGCTATTACATTGATACGGTATCCTGCCGAGTCGCTACGGTTTATAGCATTGTTCAATGGATTTATTTTATAAAAAGCTTTTTTAAATATTTTTTCCTGGTGTTCAAACAGGTTGTTCCCTGTTGGCTTTAAAGGTTTACTGTCGTTATCTATATTAAAAACAAGCCCGGTAGCATTTTGTGTGAAGAATTTCCAGTTTACTAAAGTTCCTGCCGGAAGGCTCAAATCGCCGGCATTGGCAACCAACTCGTTTTTTTTATGCAAATAGGCAGGATAAATTAGTTCTGCATCAAAGTGCAGCACAACCGGACGCAGATGAACCTTAATCTCATACGGAGCAGAAATAAAACCATTTCCCGATAATTTGAAAGAGGTGTTTTGCTGCAGATTGCTGAACAGATAATGGAAACGGCTAATATTCTCTTTATCCAGTTTAAAAGTATTGGTAGCCGTTTCTACATATACATCTGCGGGTAGTTTATTGCCGGTGAGTTTAAGCTCCAGCTTTAGATCCTCACCCTGTACTGCCGATAAGCTTTTATTCATAACCACAAATTGGAAAGGGGCGGCAGGGGCAAAATATTCATTATGCCTGATAAGTCTTTTGGTACTTTCTGTTAAAATAGAGGGTGCCGTAAGGGCTATAATACAAATGATAGCTGCAGGAGGAATAACCCACTTCAGATATTTTGTATTATCGCGAATGTTTATTGCCGACGGGAAACTTACCGGCTTTAACGCTTCAATTTTTTGATTAATACTGGCCTCTATCAATTCGCGGTGGGCGGCATTTTCAACCACCTGTTTTTTTAATTGCAGGGTGTTCAGCAGTTTATCATGTACATCATTAAAATGTTGGCCTATTATGTCTGCAGCCTGATCATGCGTGAGGGTTTTGCCCAGTTTTAACTGTGCCAACACCGATGGAACAATAAGCCAGGCAATTAACCCGAGATTAAGTAAGATAAAAAAGTAGAAAAGCAATGTACGCAGCAGTGTATTAAAATTGCCAAAATACTCGCTCAGGGTAATAGTCACATATGCCGAAAATATGCCTGCACCCAAAAATATCAACCCGCGTAGCAGGTTGTTATAATGATATTTGCGAATAAAAGTGTTGATCTTATCGATCAGCAATTCATAATTCTCGGGCGATGTCATATATGAGTTAAGCTACATACATAATTAAACGAAAATAAAAGAATATATGATATGTATGAAAGGTTTTAAAAGGAATATTTAAATACAGTAATTATACCCAATTAATAAGGTATTAATACCTTATTAATTGGGTATAATTACATTCGCTACCTGTAAATTTAGCCTTAGATATATACAAAGTATATATCTAAGGCTAAATTTTGGGGATGTAACGTATCCCGGTACTCGCCAGCTTGGGATGCTCGCTATTGCTCACAATAATAGCCTAACGACCATTATTGTTGGAGGACTTACTTATATTTAACACTTTTTTATTTTACCGAGCCAATGCCTATAATTCATTTTTATGGCAACAGCTGCGATATATCACAGCTGTGTTAACTATGGATATCTTTGATGACGAGCATTGTCTTCACGTACCCAGTTATCAGCAGAAAAAGACCCTGAGCCAACTACCCAGATTAATACCAACATTAAAAAAACAACAATTGATAGCCATAATTCTGTATTGACGAAAGACAAGCCCTTAGTAATATTCACAAAAAATATTGCGCCCAGTAAAATAGGCATTTGAATAACTACAGCCAGGCGGGTAAGTAAACCCATAAGAATAAGCAAACCACCTATAACATGTGCAAAGGCCACAATATGTATAAGAACAACTGCCATAAGGCCAGAAAAGTCAAAACTGCTGTTTTTAAATATCCAGTCTTGCTGTACACTTGTGCTACTGATAAAAATAATGCCCTTGCTAAAAATTATTAATCCAAGAACAATTCGAATTATATCAAGCCATTTAGGATGATGAAGATCACCCCAATGTTCTATTTTACGAACCGTGTTCATGATACCCTCCTTTTTAAATGTTTGTATTTGGTTTATATGAAGTTACTGATAAAACAATAATAAATCCAATTTTTTATAAAAACACATCAGTGACAGCTTTGGCAAATTGACAAGAATAATGAAAATATGCCTGCGTTTTCTAATAACAGTCAATTTAATGAAAAAGAAACAGAGTAGCGGGTGAGGAATGATTATCTCAGCAACAGAAATTAAATAATCATTGTGGTCTATGATTGATCCGGAAACAGTACTGCGTCTTTTTCGTTAGGTCAAACAGCAACTTTAAGTGTTGCTGTTTTTTATATTTAAATATTTTTTAGATCCATTAAATTTAAGTCGATTAGGACAAGATATCTTTAGCAAAAATCTATTGCGGCAACCTTTTTTCATACACTTATAAAGTAATAGGTTATGAATTAATATTGTTAAATTGCAGTAAGCAATTGATAATGATATGAACTTAAAGCAGACTTTAATTCTTGTCGTTTTATTTGTCATTACTTTTCTCGTAGCCCCATCCTTTTATTATCGAATAAATAAAGGATCAGCTAATCATCAGCTTGTGTATAATTCTCCGCCACGTTATGTGGCGTTATGCGCTCCGCCGTTTAGAGAAACCAATCCGGTAAATGACATTCCTGCCTTAAAAGGGTGGGGTAATTACTCTTTTAAAATATCTACCCCATCTGACAGCGTCCAATTTTATTTTAATCAGGGTTTAAGCCTTTACTACGGATTTCATATGATAGAGGCTTATGCCTCTTTTACCAAAGCAAGCCGTATTGATTCTTCTTGTGCAATGGCTTGGTATGGAAAAGCGTTAGCTATGGGTCCTACTATTAATTATCCGAATGGATACAAGGAACCTTACAGTGCTGTCCGGGCTGCTTTCCGGAGCAAGCTGTTAGCGTTAAATTGTACACCTTTAGAAAAAGACCTGATCAATGCTATGCAAGAACGTTATTCAAACGACACCACCATTGCCGTTAAACAGTTAAGGATTAACTATGCAAACGCCATGCAGAAAGTATATGTTAAATATTCTAAGAATGCTGATGTAATTACACTTTATGCTGATGCATTGCTTTTATTGCACCCCTGGGATTTATATACGAGAGACTATAAACCGAAACCCTGGACACCGCCTATCCGGTCGTTGTTAGAACAAGCGTTAGCGATTTCGCCAAAACATCCCGGAGCAAACCATTATTATATCCATACTATTGAAGCTTCGGCACACCCTGAGACGGCTTTAAAAAGCGCCGCTTTGCTTACTACTCTTATGCCATCGGTATCGCATGTCACGCATATGCCATCTCATATTTATATACGAACAGGTAATTATAAACAAGGGATATTAGTTAATGATGCGGCTGTTGCAGGCTATAAAAATTATCTTAAAGCATACGGGCCTACGGTTGATGGACAGGTTTTATATGAAGCTCATAATATCCATCTTAAAATAAGTTGTGCTCAAATGGGCGGTAATTATAAAAAAGCCGCCGAAGCTGCCCTAACCTTACAAGCCCAAATACCGCCCCAATATATAGGATTGAAAAGCGCTGACGGCAATTACTATCAATACATTTATATGCAACCCTCTTTAACTGCCGTCCGTTTTGGTAAATGGGATGATGTTTTAACGGTTAAACAGGTGGACAGCCTTCCTTATGCATCTTCGCTACAACACTTCTCACGAGGCATTGCTTATTGCCGAAAAGGCAATACAACTTTGACTAAAAAGGAACTGGCAAAACTCGAAGAGAAGATGCGGGACAAGACATTGAAGTTGGCGTTGGATAATTTTAGTACACCTTATGAGGCAGCATGTGTTGCCCGGTTAATATTGAAGGGCGTACTGGCAGCCAATGAAAAACAATATACCACTGCAATTAATTATTTACAGAAAGCAGTAATTGCAGAAGATAATTTGATTTATAACGAACCCAGAGACTGGCCTTTACCGGCAAGACAATATTTGGGAGATGTTTTAATCAAAGCAGGCAAGTATACTCAAGCTATTGAAGTATTGAATAAAGACTTATTTATCAATCCCAATAACGGATGGGCTTTGACCGGACTTAAAATAGCCTATCAAAACACAAGGAATAACGCAGAGTTAAAAAAGGTAGAGCAAAGACTTGTAAACGCCTCGGAAATAAAAGATGTAGCAATTAAGCAGCCTGTTTTTTAATCGTGCGTCCTGAATATTATAGATTTAAATGGCCGGATAATCGTCCCGCCATCCCGACTTTATACCATTAAAGGGGTAGAAACGCACAAATTTTTTAATTGCGGATTTGTTTTTTATCACACCAAAAAACCCAAAGAAGATCAAACGAGAAAGATCTTTTTGTAGCATTGTTACACCTGGCTATGAATTAAAAGTCATTCTTTATATTCTTCGTATTCCGAAACAAAAGACAGCATTTTTGATTGTGCATATTTTTCTATTTCACGATCAAGGTGCCCGTATTGCTTTGCATAGTAGGGGCCACTTGCATGAAAACAGGTGGCGTTTTTTATTATACCCGATTTAAGCCCAAGTTTACGTTGAAAATAATGAGCAAGTACACCATCTTCGGATTTCATCATGTTTAAATTTTTAAACCTAAAATTTAACCAAAACTTTTTATATTCTTTTTTCCGGAAGCAAGCACACCATCCACCGGTTGGCCCTGTTTGTAATATTTTACCATCAATTATTTCTTCTGTGTAGAATTCAGGCCCTGGTTTGGCGCCATTTGTAAACTCATTTTGAATGACATTTAATGCTATAAATCCATAATGAGGAAAGGTTTGCATATAATCAATAAAAATATCGTCGAGCTTTTGAGGAAAACTTAGTACATCATCATCCACTATAACAACATACTCACCTTTTGCATATCCAAATAGTTTTTTATATGCGTTTAACCCGTAATTCTTTTCACGAAGTAACACTTTTACTAATTTGTTATTCTGATAACGCTTTAGTACATCTCGGGTATTATCCGTTGATCCATTATCCATAATAATAATTTCACAATTGCTTGGCGTTCCGAGGCTTTCAATTAAGTTTTCAAGACATTTTTCCAGAAATTTGTAGCGGTTCCATGTAAGGATTACAAAACTAATCTTCATTGTAAGGTTGTAATTAAAACCTTACAACCTACTTTGGTGGTTGATATGATCATGTTTAGGCAAATAAAACGGAGCTAAAGGTATAATTATTTATAAATCCAAGAATACAATCAGGAAATTAAAAGTCTACGAAAAACTGCAATTAAAGGTTGCTGTAAAATCACGAAATGATATATAGTTATTGTTATTTACAATCGCCCGTGTAAACGGACGACTTCTTAATAAAAAGCCTCGTCGCCTTGTGTATCTTTTTCTTCCTTTTCTTTTTCCACCATCTCTATCAATATTTGATTGTCGTTATCTCGCCCTCGTTTTGGCGGAACTTGGCCGGCCCCGGTTACCGAAATGCCAATACCTGCTAATATTAAAAATAGTATGAGCCCGCAAAGTCTCAATACTTTTTTGAGTCTTTTCATTGCATGAATTTTAGGTTAGCCGGGCTTTAAGCCACAGCTAATTGTATTTATAAAATTTGTGTAAAGCCAATAAATGGCAAGGGGGGTTAAGACCGCGAGGCAGCCGGGTGTTTCGAGGCAGAAAAATGCAGAAGGATATTTAACGGAATTATTAAACGAGGGTTAAGCAAAGCAAGTTGCTTTAAATGGAGGTATTGTGTATTAACTACGTTGTTGTAAAGAAAAACGGCTGTGTTATCGTCGCTTTTGAATAATGGATTGGTGTAACATTTATTGTAAAATAACGATTGGGCCTTTTTAAAGCTTATTGCTTTTTTTAAGGATTCATTTGGTAAAACCACCTGCTCTGTTAAAGCGGTGGAGCGACTTTGCTGCACATTATTTACATATCCCGAAAGGGCAAAAAAACTAAGAAATAAAGTTAATGCCAGCCACCACCGGTTTTGCTGAACGTTAAAATAAATATTTGTTTTGTGTAGTGGCATTATGTAAAGATACATAATGCTTTGGCAATAAGGTTATTTGGCCTTATGCTTTTTAAATTGTGATCATAACTTATAGGTAACATTATTGCTAAAAACTTGTTGATGAATAAGGTAGTTGATACATTGCCCAATTAAGCAATTACACTATGATAAATGTTTACAAGTCGTTATTGATAATTCCTTTTGCATTGCTGGTTGCCCCGGTTTTTGCACAGCAGGTGCAATTAAGCCCGGAAGTTAAACAGGCCTTAGGCGAGGTGAGCGCTGATAAAATTAAAGCTGACATAACCTATCTGGCCGATGATAAATTAAAAGGCCGGGCGCCCGGTAGTGAAGGGTACCAAATGGCGGTTAATTATGTGATAGATCAGCTTAAAGCCGTAAACGTTAAGCCCGCCGGCGAAAACAATACCTGGCTGCAAAAGGTAAGGCTTCGTAAAGCGTTTATAAAAAATGCCGCACTTTCTATATCCGGCCAAACAAGCGTTGCTGCGACACCCCGTAGTTTCATTATTTATCCAAATCCGATTGCTGATACTGTTAAACTTTCTGCCGGACTGGTTTTTGTCGGTTATGGTATTAGCGAACCTGCATTGGGTTATGATGATTATGCCGGCATTGATGTAAAAGGCAAAGTTGTGATTATAATGCGTGGCTCGCCCGAAAAATTTTCTTCGTCGGTAGCCGCTCATGTTATGAACTCTACTCAAATTTTAAAAGTAGCAGCAGAGCATGGTGCCGTAGGGGTAATGATAGGCAATGCAGATTCTACCGCACGCATGGGGAATGTAAGTCGCGGTGTTTATAGCGTAATGGACGATAAAGGCGGTGTAGCAATATCCCGCACGTACTACTCTAAACAGCTTAGCGTTTATGGCTCATTGGGTTATGCCTTGTTTAATTCGTTAGTAAAGCAATCAGGTAAAGATTTGCAGCAAATTCCGGCCATGCTTAAAGCCGGGCAGCCCAGTTCATTTGCAATAAATGCTGGTGTAAATATTTCTTACAGGTCAACCTATCAGGATATTTTAAGCTATAATGTTATTGGTACGGTAGAGGGATCTGATAGTAAGTTAAAGAAAGAATATGTTGTGCATAGCGCACATTTAGATCATTTAGGTATTAGTACACCAGTGCAGGGCGATTCTATTTATAACGGCGCACATGACAATGCATCGGGCGTGGCAAGCGTTATAAGTATAGCTAAAATATACAGTGGTATTAAAGTTAAACCTAAACGTTCCATATTATTTGTGCTGATGACTGGGGAAGAGCTTGGCGATTTGGGATCTGGTTATTTTGCCAAACACCCAACCGTGCCGGGCAAAAGTTTAGTGGCCGATGTTAATACCGATATGCCTACTATTATAGCACCACTGTTATCCATCACTGCTTTAGGGGCCGAACATTCATCTTTGGCTAACCAGGTTGCACAAGCCGCGGGGTATTTTAATTTAGATGTTGAGCCCGACCCGGAACCTGCGCAGGCGCGCTTTACCCGAAGCGATCAGTACAGCTTTGTTGTGCAGGGCATACCAGCCTTACACATTAAGTACGGCAGCAAAACCGCCGATGGTAAAAATAACTTGAATGATATTGTGGCCCCGTGGCGCGCAAAGTACTACCATAAGCCACAGGATGACATTAATGGAATATTTGATTTTGAGGCGGGTAAGAAGTATGCGCAGCTAAACTTTTTAATAGGTTACCTTGTTGCACAAGATACAGCAAGGCCCACCTGGAATGCGGGCGATATATTCGCTACAAAATAAGGCATATCAAAACACAACGGAATTAATAATTGTATCGTATTAATTGAGAAAAGTATACAAAGCTATAATGAATAATATTGAGTTAGAGAGAGGATCATTATTGATCAATTTAAAATGCCCGGAATGCGGCGCGGAATATGATGCAGCTGTAAGTAATACCGTATGTTTAAACGATGCCTGTAAAAGTACTTTGTTCGCTAATTACGACTTTACCCAATATCTGGATAAGTCCATTTTAAAAGATAGGCCGGCAAATATGTGGCGTTACCATGAATTGCTGCCGGTCATCAATCCTAAAAACATTGTTACCCTTGGCGAGGGCTTTACACCCATAATTCCACTTGAAAACCTAAAACAGGCAGCAATTGGGAATGAGGTTTTCTGGAAAGATGAATCGGGCAACCCAACGGGCTCATTTAAAGCCAGAGGAATAAGCGCGGCGGTATCAAAAGCAAAAGAAATAGGGATACAGGCAATTGCAACACCAACAGCCGGAAACGCGGGCGGAGCCTTAGCTGCTTACGCGGCTCGTGCCGGTATCAAAGCCATTGTTTATATGCCAAAGCTAACCCCTAAAGTTTTTAAAGATGAATGCCGTTTATATGGCGCTGAGCTGGTGGAAATAGACGGCAACATCAGTGATTGTGGCAAACTAATAAATGAACATGCTATTGCAAACAACTGGTTCCAGATATCCACACTAAAAGAACCGTATAGACTTGAAGGTAAAAAGACCCTCGGCTTTGAAATTGCCGAGCAGTTTAACTGGCAACTACCCGATGTGATATTATACCCTACGGGAGGCGGTACCGGATTAATAGGTATATGGAAAGCATTTGATGAATTGGAGCAATTAGGCTGGATAGATAGTAAACGCCCAAGAATGATAGCAGTACAATCTGAAAGTTGCAATGGCATTGTTACCGCTTTTAATGGCGGCCACCATAGTTCTGAATTTGCCGATGGCGGTTTCACCATTGCCAACGGGTTACGTGTGCCTAAGCCCTATGCCGATAAAATAATTCTTAAAGTACTTAGGGAAAGTAAAGGCGCAGCTTTAACCATAAGCGATAACGAAATGAGCATCGCAATAAAAGAAATAGCCCGTAACGAGGGTATGCTGGTAGCCCCTGAAGGGGCCGCACTTTGGCAGGCATATAAAAAGCTAAAAGCATCGCAATGGATACAACCGGGAGAACAGGTGCTAATGATTAATACAGGCAGCGGGTATAAGTACCTTGAAAACATCGACATATAAATACTTTGTTTTGATAATCTTATAATGGCGCGATATACCCTGTAACCTGTCGTATTTATACCTTCATTATCAATTTATTGGCTGTATTTTTGTATCAACCACATAAATTTAATATCATGTTAAAAGACTCAAAAGCATTCAGCGGGTTTTCGGTAAATGATATCGACAAAGCAAAACAGTTTTACGGAGAAACCCTCGGCCTTCAGGTAGATAAGATGGAAGAAATGGGTGGGTTGCTAACCATTCATATAAACGGGAATGGTAATAACATAATGGTGTATCCAAAGCCCAACCATGAACCGGCTACATTTACCATCCTGAATTTTCCGGTGACAAATATTGAGGAAACAGTAAAAGAATTAAAAGCCCGGGGCGTGGTGTTTGAAAGTTATGACAGCGAATATCTGAAAACAGATGATGATAATATTAACCGCAGCGGCGGGCCAAAAATAGCCTGGTTTAAAGACCCCGCCGGTAATTTTTTATCCGTTCTTGAACGGGGTAATTAATTAAAAGCGAGTGGCGTATTTGATATGGGGCTCGCTTTATAAAAACCATATCACAGGCTAAATGTTAATTTACAACTAACATTTACCATTATGAGCCTGGAGAAGTACGCAGAGAAGCGGGATTTTACAAAAACCGCCGAACCCAAAGCCGGAAAAAGCAAGGATAATGATAAGCTCATGTTCGTGATACAAAAGCACGACGCATCGCGTTTGCATTATGATTTTAGGCTGGAAATGGAAGGCGTATTAAAAAGCTGGGCCGTACCCAAAGGCCCATCAACCGACCCTAAGAACAAACGGCTTGCTATGATGGTAGAAGATCACCCGTTTGACTACCGCAATTTTGAGGGAATTATTCCGCAAGGCGAATATGGCGGAGGAACGGTCATTGTGTGGGATGAGGGAACATACGAACCTATAGAAGAAATAAAAGGAAAAAAGGCCCAGGAAAAGTACCTGCTGAAACAACTAAAAGAAGGTTCGCTTAAAATTAAACTCCATGGTGAAAAGCTGCAGGGTGAATACGCCCTGGTAAAAACCCATGGCATGGGCGAGAATGGATGGCTGCTCATTAAACATAAAGACGATTTTGCATCTGCTACGGATATTACCAAAAAGGACAAGTCTGTACTTTCCGGCAAAACCATTGAAGCAATGGAAAAAACCAGTGAAAAAGTTTGGCAGAATGGTCATGAAGAAGATGTTGAAAAGGGAAAATCTAAGAAAACGTCAAAAAAAAAACTCCCTGAGCCTACCGAAGAAATAGCGGACATGGCCGGTAATGCCGGCGATGATAACCAGTTAGAGGCAGCAACCATATTGAAAAGAGCCCCTAAAGGAGCAATTCCAACCGGCATAAAACCTATGTTGGCTACTCTGGTAAATGAACCATTTGATGATCCTGACTGGGTTTACGAGATAAAATGGGATGGTTATCGCGCTTTAGGGTTTATCAACAAGGGCGATGTTCAGTTGCTATCAAGGAATAACAAGGATTTTAGCGAAAAATATTATCCGATTACAGAACTACTGAAAAGCTGGGAGATTAATGTGGTGATTGATGGGGAAATACTGGTGCTGAACGATAAAGGAGTATCAAACTTTGGGGCGCTGCAAAACTGGCGCAGCGAGGCGGATGGCGAGTTGGTGCTGTATGTTTTTGATGTTTTATGGTATGATGGAAAAAACCTGATGGGTTTGCCATTAATAGAGCGCCAGGCCGTATTAAAAGAAGTTTTGCCAACTGATGACGACCGCGTACGCCTGAGCCAGATATTTAAAGCAAACGGGAATGAATTTTTTGAGGCCGCAGGTAAGATAGGGCTGGAAGGTATTATGGCTAAAAAAGCGAATAGTACATATAGCCCAGATAACCGCTCAAAAGAATGGCTTAAAATAAAAATCAATAAAAGGCAGGAGGTGGTTATTGGCGGTTTTACCAAAAATGAGGGTACAGCCAAGCAGTTCAGCTCGCTATTACTGGGTGTTTTTGAGGGTGGCAGATTTCAGTATGTAGGCAAAGTAGGCACGGGTTTTTCTGACAAGCTGCAAAAAGAAATGATGGCACTATTTAAGCCACTAATAATTGATAAGTCGCCTTTTACCAGTGAGCCGGATGTAAATAAACCATCAAGGTTTCGGCCTAATCCGCCAAAAGCAAAAGCAACCTGGTTAAAACCCGAACTGGTTTGCGAAATAAGTTTTGCGGAGGTAACCAGCGATGGCGTATTCCGCCACCCATCATTTGAGGGTATGCGGATAGATAAAAAAGCTAAAGAGGTAGTTCGCGAAACGGAAGCGGATACTACCGAAATAGTTGAAGAAGTAGAACATAATTCAGAAGAAGAACCAGCCAAACATAAACTGGTAAGCTCACCAAAGGAATCGGCCAAGCGTACACTGCTTAACCCAAACGAAGAAACCCAGGTAAAAAAGATTTGTGGGCACGACTTGAAGTTTACCCACCTCGGTAAAGTTTACTGGCCCGAAGATGGCATTACAAAGCGGGATATGTTCAATTATTATTACCAGGTGGCCGAGTATATTTTACCCTATTTAAAAGACCGGCCACAATCATTAAACCGTTTCCCTAACGGGATACATGGCCCAAGCTTTTATCAGAAGGATGTTAAAGGCAAATCGCCAGATTGGGTAAAAAAGTTCCCCTATACTACCAGTGATGGTGAGGATAAAGATTATTTAGTGGGGCATGATGAAGCCACCTTGTTGTGGATGGCCTCATTGGGTTGTATTGAAATGAATCCCTGGTTTAGCCGGGTACAATCTCCAGACAACCCAGACTATTGCGTAATTGACCTTGATCCGGATAAAAACACATTTGACCAGGTAATAGAGGCAGCACTTGAGGTAAAGAAAGTATTGGATGCGATAGATGTACCGGCTTTTTGCAAAACATCCGGATCAACAGGTATGCATATTTATATTCCGCTTGGTGCTAAATATGATTATGACCAGTCGCAGATGTTTGCCAGGTTAATTGTAAACATTGTTCATGAGCAAATTCCTGACTATACCACGCTTGAAAGGATGGTAAAAAACCGCAATGGTAAAATGTATCTCGACTTTTTGCAGAACCGTCCGGGAGCAACAATTGCCGGGCCTTACTCACTAAGGCCAAAACCCGGCGCCACAGTTTCTATGCCTCTGCATTGGGATGAGGTAAAGCCCGGCCTAACAATGAGACACTTTACCATCAACAATTCTATTGCTCGCCTCAAAAAAGAAGGCGACTTGTTTAAAGGGGTTTTAGATAAGGGGATTGATCTGGAGATAACAATTAAAAAAGCGCAGAGTATATTTAAGTAATTTATCCTCGCACTTCATTGCACTATTGAGAGGTCATGATTATGCAGCCAACTGATGTTCAACCTTGTCAAGCAGGGTGGTCATATCAAATGGCTTACTTAAAAAGTCGTCAGGGGCACCTGTTTGGTAGAGCGAGCTACTAATTTCATCATATGCGGAACACATAATCACCCGCAAGTCATGAGTAGACTTACTCAGCTTTAATATTTTACAAATGTCTCGTCCATCCATACCCGGAAGCATGGCATCAAGTATAATCAGATCTGGGTGAGTAGTGTTTACCTTACTAATAACTTCTTCTCCGCTGCTTAGCGAAGATACATCATAGCCGCAATTAGCAAGTATATAGCTCATTACCTCAACTATTAGGTCGTTATCATCAACTATTAATATTTTTTTGGGCATGGCAATTGTTTTTCAATAAGTTAGACAAAGCCCGTGCCGCTTTTACCTTTTAGTTAAAACTGTTGTCTAATTTATTAAATTTCCTATAGAAATAAAACAATTTAACAAGCCTTTAAGCACTAATTACAGGCTGCAAAACAAAAAGAGCATAAAGATATTGGTGTTTTCGACCCTCCTTTATGCTCTTGTTTGCGTTAAATAAACGCATTTACAACAATAATTATATGTGTATAAACAGCTCTTCTTTTGGTTTGCGCACTTTAATTAGCTGGCTAAATGCATCATCTTCGGCACGGTAACCTATTGCAGCAATTACTGTAGCGGTTAAACCTTTTTCTGCTAAACCCAGTATCTCGTCAAATTTGGTAACATCAAAACCTTCCATTGGACAGCTATCAATGTCCTGCTCAGATGCTGCGGTTAATAAAATCCCCAAGCCAATATATGCTTGCTTTTGCGCCCAGATTACCAATTGCTCAGGCGTTCGGGCATTGATAGTTCCTAATATCATTGCCTCAAAATCTACAAGGCTTTCGCGCTCCACCTTACGGCTTGTGGCTACATGGTTAATAAAGTTTTTTACATAATCTTCATTTACGTTTGTTTCGGCAGCAAAAACCACCACTTGTGAAGCATCTGTAATTTGCGACTGCCCATAAGCGGCTTCACGGAGTTTTGCACGGGTATCGGCATCTTCAATAACTAATACACGAAAATGCTGCAAGCCTACTGATGACGGAGCTAATTGTACGGCATCTAATATATACTCTAATTTATGAGCAGGGACCTTTTTTGTAGCGTTGAATTTTTTGGTGGCATAGCGCCATTTAAGTTTATCTAATAGTGACATGAATTTCCTGATTTTAAATGTTTGTGCAAACATATATGTTTAAACATTTAAATCCGTCATCATTAAGTAATAGTGCTATTAGGCTACAAAAGTGTATTTTTTTTTGACAATTATGGCATTTTAGATTTCAGTTCTTTCTCTTTATCCTTACCTTCTTGTTTAAGCCGTTTTTTTTCGGCCTTGATCTCCTTCTTTGTTTTACCGGTAGTGTCTATGTTATCAATTCGGCGCTTGTAATCATCTTTTAATGCGGATATTTCCTGTTTTATCCGCTCTTTGATCACGTCATTAGATTCCTTCACCTTCTCTTCGGCTTTTGCGGCAGGGGTAGTATCTCTTTTGCCAAATAAGCGCTGTAAAAAGTTAGGTCGTTTGGATTCTTCAAATATTGGTGCCACCCCCATTCCTTCATCGTCTGTTTGCAGCATCAAACTATCGGCTATGGTAGTGTCAATAGGTGCCATTTGCCTGCGTAGTCCTTCTCTTAACCGCACCTCATAAAAGCCATATGCATTGGTATCCCGGGAAGTTAAGCCCTTGCTGGCCATTAAATGGCCTATCAGGTTAAAATAACCATGTAAGCCAGGGCGTAAGGTACCGTCAGCCTGAAAAGCGTATAGCCCGGCCTTTGGATTAGGTACAATACTTGCCAGGAAAATAGCCTCGCCAACGTTCAGATCAGATGGGTCTTTACCGAAATAGTATCTTGCCGCTTCACCAATTCCATATATACCGCGACCCCATTCAATAATATTGAAATAAACCTCCAGCATGCGGTTCTTGCTCATTATACGGTTATTCTCTATCAGCCATACAATCAATATCTCTTCTATCTTACGCGATAAAGTTTTGTTGCGGCTCAAAAAAGCATTTTTTACAAGCTGCATAGATATGGTACTGCCGCCGCGTTTAAACTTTTTATCTTTAATATCTGTAATGATCGATTTTCTGATAGATTCCTCCACAAACCCCCTGTTAGTATAAAAAGAAGGGTCTTCGGCTGTCATCACAGCGTTACGCAAGTTGGGCGATATACTTTGCAGAGGCACAAAGTTTGGGTTTTTGTGGCCAATAACAAGCGGTGGCATTGGCTTGCCTTTTTCGTAAGGCGTATAAACAAATTCACTGTTAAGCTTATTCAAATCGGTTTTACCAAATTTAATAATGCGGAAATTAGCTTTATCTAACCGCGAATCAAATTGCAGATCGTTTAATTTGTTTGAGTTATAAAACAGGTTAAGGTTATAGTTCAGCTTGCCGGCAACTTGTATGCCATCCAAAGATTCAAACATCCCGGTAGGGAATGAGTCGAAAATATCTTGTGCATTAAGCCACCCTGTATGCACCTTTAATTCATATATCTTAACCGGGCGCAGAGTGTATTTAATGTATGGGTTTGCCGTTATCTTTTTGAGGTGGATAACTGATGAGCTATCAAGAGAAAGATAGTTTTCGCCCACAAAAATATTAGCATCAATAGCGCCATTTGGTACAATAATATCAGTTGTTGAAAGCCCCGGATGGTTTAACAGCAAGTTTTTTACAGATAAGTAACTATATATTTTTGTTTCATGGTTACTATTGGTAACCCGGGTAAGCCTGGTGGTAAGCGTATCAAAATTCAGTATAACTTTAAACTTTTTTTGGAGGATAGGTAGCTCCACCTTTTTGCCATCGGCATAAAGTCGAACGTCAATATCCTTGTCTGGTGCGTGCATCTTGCCATCAAAATGCCAGATAGACTGTGCTATACCATCATCAACCTTAATAGTTGAAGCCAGCTTCCCATCTTTAATAATAGCAGTTTGCGCCAGCATATTTAAGCGGGTAGTGTCATCTCTAAAACTTGTAAGAAAGTTGCTTAAGACAAGGTTGTCAGGAATCTTATATAATATCTCGTTAATGAGATTATTGGATAGCTCAGATAAATCTACCTTATGGCTGGTTTGAGTGGTATCTTTTTTCTTTTTGAAAAGGAAATCGAAATTTTTAACCCCTTTTATATTGGTTAAATTTAGATGGCCGTCCTGTAAGGTAACATCGGCTAATTTAATGGTACCAAATATTAGTGGAAATATCTTTACGCTTACATTAAACTTTTTTACCGAGAACAAGCTGTCGCGTTGGTAAGGAACAACAGAAATGTCTGAGAATGCCACTGTGCTGAGGCCGGTAAAATGTGCCGACCCTATTTTTACATCTAAATTATAATCCCTTTTTGCTTTTACTTTAGCTTTGTAAATAGCATTTTGCAGTAGTGTTTCGCGTTTTGAATAAGCAACATATCCGCTTATAAGCAAGATAACTACTATAATGGTGGCAGTTATACCTGCAATACGAATATATTTGGGGTTGATACGACTCATTTCTGAAATTTACTCCAAAACTATAATAAATATGATGTGGTGCAAACGGATGGTTGCAGCAAATTGTTTTCTTAACAAACGCAAGCAGCTACCTGTTTTCGTATTTTTGCGATGAATTAAATATGGATATCACTAAAGAACAAGTATTACAAGCCCTGGGCAATGTGGAAGAACCGGATCTTAAAAAGGATTTGGTTACACTGAACATGATACAGGACATACACATCGATGGC
>JAQBNZ010000192.1 GCA_028288285.1 Mucilaginibacter sp. | reverse complement strand
CTGGGATCGAACCAGCGACACAAGGATTTTCAGTCCTTTGCTCTACCGACTGAGCTATGATACCGCTCCGTTTAAGGTTTGCAAATGTAGCGTTTTTTTTATTTTCAGAAAGTATTTTTTTCATTTTTAGTTGTAATTATGTAGCAAGACAGTAAAGTTTAAGCTTCTGCTATTGAATGTCAGGCCTTTAAGAATAAAATTATTCTTAATTATTTTTTCAACTTTCCAACCCTTGCAACGTTAAAACAAATCCCTACTTTAGCCTTAAATTACTATGCACGCATAATATAATGATCGGACAGGCTATATTTATCATCATCTTACTGGCTGCCGTTTACCTGTTTGGTAAAAACGTGGCAAAAGTACGGCGCAATATATTATTAGGCAGAGATACCAATAGATCAGATGATCCGGCCAGGCGCTGGAAAGTGATGGCTAAAGTGGCACTTGGTCAAACCAAAATGGTAAAGCGCCCTGTTGCAGCTATTATGCATTTCTTTATTTACATAGGGTTTATAATTATTAACCTGGAAGTACTGGAGATAATGATAGATGGAATATTTGGTTCGCATCGCATATTTTCTAAGCCATTAGGCAGCCTTTATGGTTTGCTGATAGGCAGCTTTGAAATATTGGCAATACTGGTGCTGGTATCATGCGTGGTTTTCCTTGCACGGCGTAACATTCTGCGTTTAAAGCGCTTCAGCGGTATAGAAATGACCACCTGGCCAAAGTCTGACGCAAACTACATTCTCACTATTGAAATACTGCTGATGTTGGCTTTCCTGACCATGAACGCAGCCGACTATAAATTACAATTGTTACATTTTGGCCATTATATTGAAGCGGGTAGTTTCCCCGTAAGTGCTTTAACAGGGCCGTTGTTGCCCGCAGGCGCAAATGCGTTGGCAACTATTGAGCGGGTTTGCTGGTGGTTTCATATTGTTGGGATATTGGCCTTCTTAAATTACCTGCCATATTCCAAGCACTTCCATATTTTGCTGGCGTTCCCGAATACATGGTATTCTAATCTGCATAAAAAGGGTGAGTTCACCAATATGGCGTCGGTTACCAACGAGGTTAAAGCAATGCTTGATCCATCTTTTGTGCCCGAAGCTACAGAGGTAAGCCGCTTTGGTGCTAAAGATGTAACTGACCTTACCTGGAAGAACCTGATGGAAGCATATACTTGTACCGAATGTGGCAGGTGTACATCGGTTTGCCCGGCAAATATTACAGGTAAACTGCTATCGCCCCGCAAAATAATGATGGATACCCGCGACAGGCTGACCGAGGTAGGTAATAATATAGATAAGCATGGCAAGGATTACACCGACGATAAAGCTTTGCTTGATAACTACATTACCCGAGAGGAATTATGGGCCTGTACAACTTGTAATGCCTGTGTGGAGGCTTGCCCGGTGAACATAAACCCGCTTGAAATTATAACAGAAATGCGCAGATACTTAGTGATGGAAGAATCACAGGCACCGGCAAGTCTTAATAATATGTTTGGCAATATGGAAAATAATGGCGCTCCATGGAAATACAGTCAGGCCGACAGGTTTAACTGGGCGGAGAAAAGTTAACAGTTTGCAGTTTTGAGTTTGCAGTTAGAAGAATCAACATGGAAGAACAGATTACAGATATAATAGAAAGCAAGTATAACCAATTCATAGAGCGGGTAGCTGCAACTAAGCTGGTGTGGGGACTGAAAAGCAAAACCGGCTGGGCTAATTCCGAATCTGCCGAAGATGAAGAGGTCGGCGTGATACCGTTTTGGTCAGAGAGGGCTTATGCCAAGATTTGCGCACGCGATGATTGGAAAAGCTATTCGCCTACTGAGGTGCCACTGGCTATTTTTTTAGAGGACTGGTGCATGGGCATGGCCGAAAATGAAACTTTGGTAGGTATTAACTGGAATGCCAATATGCAGGGCAAGGAAACTGATGCCTTAGAGGTTGTGCTTGATATACTGAACAGGTTAAAGGCTATCAACTCCACCATTAAATTTACAAGCTACAGTAGTATAAACGAATTTATAACAGAGATCAGCGAAGAATAATAGGAATGGAACAAAAGATACCCACCATGGCCGAAATGGCTGCTGAAGGCAAGGAACCAGAGATATTGTTTTGGGTAGGTTGTGCCGGCAGTTTTGATGAGCGGGCGCAAAAAATAACCCGTGATATATGCAAGATATTACAACATGTAGGCATTAGTTACGCCGTATTAGGTGCCGAAGAAAGCTGCACAGGCGACCCTGCTAAACGGGCAGGTAATGAATTTTTGTTCCAGATGCAGGCTATGACCAATATTGAGGTGCTGAATGGCTACAACGTTAAAAAGATAGTAACAGGCTGCCCACATTGCTTTAATACAATAGCAAACGAATATCCCGGACTTGGTGGCAAATATGAAGTAATACACCACACTCAATTAATACAAGGCCTTATAAACGACGGTAAGCTGAAGGCAGAAGGAGGGGAGAGCTTTAAAGGCAGGCGCATTACCTTTCATGACCCCTGCTATTTAGGCCGTGGTAATAATGTGTATGAGGCCCCGCGTGCGGCACTTGAAATCTTAGATACCGAACTAGTTGAAATGAAACGCTGTAAAAGCAACGGCTTGTGCTGCGGTGCAGGCGGCGGCCAAATGTTTAAAGAGCCAGAACCCGGTAAAAAAGATATTAATATGGAGCGTATGGTTGATGTGTTGGAAACCAAAGCGCAAATAGTAGCATCGGCATGCCCGTTTTGTATGACCATGATGAGTGATGGCGTTAAGCACATGGATAAAGACCAGGAAATTAAAGTGCTGGATATTGCAGAGATAACCGCAAGGGCAAACGGATTATAAAGTTTTAGCTTTTAGAAATTGTAATGCCTGCCGCAAACTGTCTAACTTTGCTTCGGCTGTTTTTTTCACGGGGATATTCAGCGTAGTCGCCATTGAATCCATGTCTCCCTTAGGGTCATTATAGGTTTGAACTATTATGTCATCGGCCAGCGTTTTTATTTGTAGAGTATCGGTTAGGGCGGCTCCAACAATATAATTCATATCCTGAAAATGTTTTACATTGAAAGAATAATATTCCTGTTTACCTTGTTGATAAGTTTTTCGTAAACGGATAAAATTATCAGGAGTTAACATTATTTCGTACTTTTTTAACTGAGGCTCAATAGACGGGTCATAGGTTTCGTTAAGGAATTTGTTGCCCCAGTTTAACCATTCCTGCTCGCCCATAAATGCCGAAAAACTGCATATAAATGCACATATTGATATTAGAAATGCAAAAGTTAGCACTTTTTTGGTTGGTGGCAGAAGTGATGTTTGCATGACAACAAATAATATCACCAAGTTAATAAATTGAATAAATTTGTGTTATGGAATTTTCTTCACATTCAAGGGTTTGGGTATATCAATCAGACAGAAAACTGACTACAGATGAGACTGTGCAAATACAAATGCACATGGATAATTTTACCCGCAGTTGGACGGCTCATAACAACCAATTGAAAGCTAAAGCCGAGATCAGGTACAACCGTTTCCTGGTGCTGATAGTAGACGAAAGTCAGGCTGGTGCCAGTGGCTGTTCTATTGATAAATCGGTAAACTTTATGAAACAGTTGGAGCAGGAGTTCGGCATTAATTTGTTTGATAGGTTTAACCTTGCTTACCGCGATGGAGAAGAAGTTATATCTGTACCGCGCCATCAGTTTGAAGAGCTTTTAAAATTGGGCAAAATTAACACCGAAACCATTGTGTTTAATAACCTCGCCCAAAATGTTGCCGAGCTGGAAACCAAATGGGAAGTTCCGTTTAAAGATAGCTGGCATATACAGCTATTCCGCGACCTGGTGGTTAATTAGTATGATAGCTGATTACTATGTTTAGGAGAATGCCGGAATAATTCCCAACATAACTATACATACTTGTAAAAATATGATATTGAATTATGGAACAGTATGATAACAGGGTTGATGCCTATATTGGTAAATCCGCAGACTTTGCACAACCTATACTCAATTATATAAGGGAGATTATCCATGAAGCGTCCCCGCTGATAACAGAGACCATTAAATGGGGCTGTCCCTCTTTTGATTACAAAGGGCCAATAGTAATGATGGCAGCCTTTAAACAACATTGTGGACTTAACCTATGGAAGGCATCGCTAATGAACGACCCGGATAGTGTGATGAAGCTAAATGATGAAAATGCCGGGCAGTTTGGCCGTATCACCAGCATAGCTGATTTGCCACAAAAATATGTATTGATTGATTTTATAAAGCAGGGTGTTGCACTGAACGAAAAAGGTTTAAAAGTTCCCACCAAAAAAACCACAGTAGAAAAGGCAGAGCTGATTGTTCCGGATTATTTTACGGCTGCTTTAGATAATAACCCACAGGCTAAAGCTAATTTTAATGGTTTTAGCTACTCTCAAAAAAAAGAATACCTGGAATGGTTTATTGAGGCAAAGTCTGAAACTACCCGTGATAAGCGTATGGAGACCTCTGTAGAGTGGATATCGGAAGGGAAATTAAGAAATTGGAAGTATCAGCGTAAATAATAATTGAGAGAAACAGGGGGCCTTCATCAGTTTTAACGAGGAAATAGTGATTGCCTAAAACTCCAGCGGGCCTAACCGGCGCATGTTATTGCGGATTAGGTATTGCCTGCGCTTTAAATAACGGGTAGGGTGAGTAGCCGACCACTTAAGCGGACTTGGGAATATCACTGCAATAGCAGCAGCCTGGCGGTTGGTTAACTTTAATGCAGGTTTATGAAAGTAAGCTTGCGAGGCAGCCTCAATGCCATATATGCCATCGCCCATTTCAATTACGTTGAGGTAAACTTCCATTATGCGCTTTTTACTCCAAAAAGCTTCTATGAGTACGGTAAACCATGCCTCAAAGCCTTTGCGTACAAACGAACGGCCGGGGTATAGAAATACGTTTTTTGCTGTTTGCTGGGTAATGGTACTACCACCAATTAGTTTTTTATTCTTTTGATTTTTGCGGATGGCCCGCTGTATGGCCCTAAAATCAAAGCCGTGATTTTCCAGAAAGCTTTGATCCTCGGCAGCTACAGCTGCGCGTTTCATGGGGTCGGCAATGTTGTCAAAATCCACCCATTGCTTGTCTATCTTCCAATCCAGCCCTCTTGCTTTACGCTCAAAGCCACGTTGTATCATCAGTAAAGTAAACGGCGGGTTTACAAAACGAAACAGTAACACACCAAATAAGCTGGCAGCCACAAAAACAATAGCAGCTAACTTAATTATCCGTAAAACGAGTTTGAAAAAGCCGCCACGTTTTGATTTCGATTTTTTTTTAGAGGTTCGTTTCACGATCGTATTACTATCTACTTAAACAAAAAAGGTGTTTAGCCTAAACTAAACACCTTTTTTAAATTTTACATCGAATTCGATGTAAGAAAAAATTACTCAGCTACTACTGAGAAAGGAACCTGAACTTTCACTTCTTTGTGCAGGTTTACAATTGCGGTGTAATCACCAACAAATTTTGGTTCCTGGTCAAAAGTGATACGTCGACGGTCAACTTCAAAACCTTCTTTCGTTAATGCATCAGCGACCTGTATGGTAATAATAGCACCAAATATTTTACCGGTTTCGCCAGCATTTGCACCTATAGTAAGTTTAACACCTTCTAAACGGGCAGCAATAGCATCAGCATCCTTGCGTATTTTATCTTGTTTAAACTGAGCTTGCTTTAAGTTTTCTGCTAAAACTTTACGTGCACTTTCAGTTGCTAATA
>JAQBNZ010000087.1 GCA_028288285.1 Mucilaginibacter sp. | reverse complement strand
ATAGTTTTCTACAAAGTGCATCCTTATTAAATAATCGCCGTTTGTTATAGGTATAGCATAACTTGTTGCAGCAAGATCTGTTGCCGCAGATAAATAGGTTTGATATAATGAGTCAATGTCTGTTCCTAAAACGTTTGATTTAACCACTTGCATATCCAATTTTATAGAGCCTCCTCTGAAGCTTTTATCTGCCTCAAATAACTTGTTGCCAATAGTTAAATTAACGTCTGATCCTCCTTTAATTCTTCTTACAACAGCAACGGTTGATGTACTATTATTTGCAACACCATAAAGTGGTATACGAAGCGGAGATGAAGAACTGTTGTAGTAAACAAGTAAAGCGGCATTTTTAATACCTACGCTGGTTGGTTTAAACCTTGCTGTTATTGAGGTTGTAGCCTGTACGGTAAGTGTTGATGTTGCTAAAGCAGTACTTGAAAATTCTGCGGCATTAGGGCCAACTATTTTAACGCTGGTTAGCTTAATATCAGAATCACTTGTTCCATCAGGATATTTCTGGCCCATATTTTTTAGGGTAAGATTAACTGATGTAGTAGCGCCTGTTAACGTTTTTGTAAAGTTTACGTCAGACGAAGTAACACAGGCAAGATCTGAATAATGTGCAGAACCTGATTCTGGTTTAATGTTTTCTACATAGTAAACATTATCCTGGTAGTCGTAATTAGTAAATTGGGTACCTAAATAATCGCAATCAAATATATATGCGTTAGGTATTATATTGCCGGAAGGATCCATTGCTTTCAAAATCCTGATTCCAATAAGTCCTTGATAATTTTTTGTTCTATCAGAAAATGAGGAACCAACTTTAAACCCGAAAGAACCCGAAAAATTAAATGACCCTTGTGCCGGTAAGGTGGTTGAGCCTTGAATCCTTGGTACAACAGATTGTCCATAGAGATTGTTATGAGTAAACACCCTGGTTGCTGATGATGAGCCCTTTGCATAATAACTTATGGTTTCTACTGCCGAACAGCAACCATGATAAGCGGCTAATTGATGTATAGTTACGGGCTTGCTTTTGTCGGCCTGTATAAAATACGATGCAACAACTTCACTTGAATTGGGTACCCGTGCTGTTCCGTTTATGTTACCATCATCATGCGAGTACCCAGTAATTGATTTATAACCAAATGTACTTATAATTTGCTGTGCATATGGTTCATTTGTACCTTCGCCGGCTGCTTGCCAAATGCCATGCAACATTACTTTTTTTGTTGGCGCAATACTATCATTGCTTACTATAGTTAGTGTATCGTTTAGCCCTACTATTCTTGTACCAACGTCTTTAGCTTTGAATTGTACAACCACCTCACTATATGCTTTTGAATTTACAGAAAAAGGTAATCTGACAGTAGTGTCATTATTAACTGAAGCAATTTTCCAGGAAACCGTATTTGACAGCTTTAAATTTGTAACATTAAGCTTGCCGGTACCTATATTATATATCCTTAGTCTTACCCTATCATGATTGGCATTATAAGGAGTAGTATCAGGACTGGTTCGTCGCCACGGTTTTTGAACTAATGAAAACACAAGCACATCATTCGCCGGGATAAGATCCATATTTTTTAAAGACATGTATGCCCCTGAAACCGTTGCTGCAGTTACGGCAAAATTGTAACTCGTTATTTTTTCATTTTTGTTAGCGTCAGTTGCTTTAACTTTTAGTGTATACGCCCCTGCTATATTTAGGGTAAAAGGCGATTTATAGTTTATATAAGACCCATCATTTATTGCATATTGTAGAGAGGCTAACCCTGAAGCACCTACATCCATTGCAGAAAGAAATATCTGAACCTGGTTATTATATACGTTAGTTGAACTTTTCGAACCAGAAAATCGGGCGCTTGCGGTAGGACTCGATGCGTCAGTTACAGTTGTAGCCGGCAAAAAGTTAAGATAATTCATTTTAGTGTTTACCCCGCCTGTAGCATCGACAGTTAATTTGCCATCATTCACCTGTACAAGTGCTGTAGCCACACGAAACCTTGTTTGTGAAGTGGGAATAAAATCAGTAATTGTTGGTAAACCTTCTACGTTTATTTGGTGGTCGCTATCGTAATAATTGTTATCGCCAGAGCTTATTGTTACCCTATAACGGCCGTTTGTAACAGCATGTTCCCAGGTTCCCGGTACTTGTCCATTTGTTGCAGATTGCATTTGCACTAACGAAAGTTGTTTAAAATCTCCCGGGCCGCTACGTAGCCTCATATTTGCTGTTAGATTAACAGGTTGCTTGGTAGTGGGGCTTATCCATCCATATTTGCGTGTGGCATCGAAAGGCAGGCCATTATCTGCCAAATAACCCGCAGGTGCAGCGGTACCGCTGGGTTGAAAATTTATATTTGTTGTTTGAGCAACAGCATAATCTCCAAATAATACGAAAGCCGAAAAAATCAATGAGATAATTAAACGTTTACTATAATAATAATATATATCCATAAACAATTTTCTTTAAGGATTAGCAATTAAAGAAAAGGGTGATTTAACTTTATCTATTAATTAAACAAACAGTAAAACCCTGCATTAAAATTACTTATAAAGGTTAATTAATATTGTTACACTTTAATTATGTCCCTTAAATGTGAGTGTTTTGCGCTTCTTATGTAAAAGAACAGATTTGTTAAAGGGATATATTTAACATGATAAATAAGAGTTCATTTAACTATTTTTTACTACTATTATACAGGGCAATATGTGCTTCATATATCTAAGACATTAACCGGAATTATTAAGTTTTTTTTAAATATTACGTTGCTTTTTGCAACTACTATAAATTCAAAAGCCTGAAATTATTGATCTCAGGCTTTTGAATCCGTATTGTTTGTTCTTTATTTTTCCGTGGATCAACACATAAACCCACAAAAAGCATGCATTTTTAACTTAAATTATAAACTGGCCTTAACCGCTATAATAGGTTCTTCCTTTTTTTGTCCTCGCATATAAAAATTCAATAAAGTAAAGGCTATAATTAATACTATTGGTATAATAAGCGTTAGCCTAAGCACCTCAGGGCCGGCTAAGCTTTTAGCTGTTTCAAGCGCTTCGCCTGAAACCTTAGAACCTGCAGGTAAGTGCTTTACAACCAAGTCGTCATAATATTTACCCATAAAAATACTGTATACAGATACGGCAAACATTCCCGCGCCGCCAATCATATTTAAGCCTAAAGCGCCAGATTTTGGAATGTTCTCTGCAACAAAACCAATCATGGTTGGCCAAAAGTAACATACCCCTACTCCAAAAATTAACGCTGCAAAAAACACCGCGTTGCCGGTTAATGTGCCTAACAGATATAAACCTATTGCAGCCACAATAGATGACATTAATAATACGCCTTGCGGAGAAAACCTGTGCACTATAGGGCCTGCAAACGCCCGGCCTATTACCATAACACCTGATGTGAGTGTTAAAATTAAAATGGCATTACTGGTTACATTCTTTAATAAAACATCTATCCATTGGCCGGTAAAAAGCTCGGTAACTGCTGTGCCAAACATGCAGATGAACATAAAAATAAACAATGGTGACAGGAACGTGGCCTTATACATATCGGCTGTTGAATAGCCCGAAGCAACCCGCTCAGTAACAGGGAACTTTAAAGTAGAAAACAGGTAACCATATATTAACGTAGGTATTATCATTACAGCTACCTGTACTTGCCAGCCAATATTAACATAGTTTAATAACAAAACAAGTAAAGTACCTATAACAATACCACCCGGAAACCATAAGTGAAAATGGTTTAGCCTGGTGGTTTTATTATCAGTAAATAATGATGCAACTAATGGGTTACAAGCTGCTTCAACAGTACCATTAGCAATGCCAATTAGCAATGTAGAGATAAACAAGGTCCAGTAACCGGTTGCAAAAACGGTGAGCAAAATACCCGCAAGGTGAAGCACAAATGCCATTACCAGTAATTTTTTCATACCAATAATGTCAACTATAAAGCCACCCACAACAATAGCTAAAGGGAAGCCCCAGAATGCGGCTCCTGTAATTACTCCAAGTTGTTTGGTGCTTAAATCAAAGTTAGTTCCCAGCTTGTTCATAATACCCGCTCGGATACCAAAAGAAAGTGCAGTTACAAGCAAAGCTAAACAGCTTGCCCAAAAAAGTTTGTTACGCTCAATTGTACTCATTTTATTTTAGGTTTAAATTGGTTTATAATTCACAACATAGCTAAATAATTGCAAACAAATAATTGGTAATTAGCTTGCTTAGCATAAATGGCATAGCAATTTATTATTAATTTTAATATTTAATATCACTTTAACATAATTGCTTAAAGTATTTTTTAATACAAAACGTCTACCTCCTTTCCTGTCACTAAAATTCAAAAGGCTATGCTCTTAAATTTGATCTGTTTTTAATATGAATATATCTTCATTAAACTTATCTTGCTTCTCCAAATAAACCAATCCTATGAAACGCAGAAACTTTGTTCAAAGCTCAGTACTTGCAGGTACATCATTATTTACTGCAGGTGCTTTAAAAGCTGCTACGCTTACTGGGTGTGCCGAACCAGCAGGGGTAGCTGCCATTGCCGGTAAACCCTTTAACATGAACTATGGAATTCATGACGGCATGTTTAAAAACCACGCAGGCGATGATTTTATTGACCAGATAAAGTTTGCTTATGAACAGGGATTTCGTGCTATTGAAGATAATGGCATGTCTGGCCGCCCGGTAGAACAGCAAAAAAAGATAGGTGATACACTGGCAAAACTGGGCATGGCTATGGGTGTATTTGTGCAACCGGGCCTTGGGAATGATAGTAACATGCTGGCATCAGGCAATACAGACCAGGTAGAAAAGTTTATTGCATCATGCAAACAGGCCGTTGAGGTAGCTAAGCGTATTAACAGCAAACTGGTAACGGTAGTCCCCGGCGATTTTGAGCGGAAATTACCTATTGGCGTTCAAACCGGCAATGTGATAGAAGCTTTAAAGAAAGGCACTGCAATATTGGAGCCACATGGCATTATCATGGTATTAGAGCCGCTAAGTGATAACCCTAACCTGTTCCTGCGCACTCCCGACCAGGCTTATGCAATTTGCAAGGCAGTGGGTAGCCCGTCATGCAAGCTTTTGTATGATATGTATCACGTACAGCGCAATCAAGGCAACATTATTCCTACCCTTGATTTGGTTATTGATGAAATTGGGTACTACCAAATAGGCGACAACCCCGGTCGCAATGAACCCGGCACCGGCGAAATGAACTACAAGAACATATTTAAGCACATTTACAACAAAGGCTACAAGGGTGTAATGGGTATGGAACATGGCACAGCTGGCAAAGGAAAAGAAGGCGAACTGGCCTTAATTAAGGCTTACCGCGAGACCGATAGCTTTATGTAATTGAGGCCATACTTGATAATAGCCTCAATTTAAATATTTCATCAAACGAAATCTTTTTTCGAGTAAGTTATTGTAACTTAAAACAATAAAACAGAGTCATTGCAATACGAGTAAAAAACGTCTTTAAATCTGCTAATAACCACTCACAATTTAATGAAGCACATAGCTATCATATTTACATATATTTTCCTGTGTGCGGGCTTTTATGCGCGTGCACAAAATATTAAAAATGATAGCATAACCATAGCCGTTGCACCTGAGTATGATAAGGTAGGCAAATTACACAGAACGCTGTTTGGCGAAAATTACCGCAAACTTTGGGCTGTACCTGTAATGATCAGAATATTCCATTTTCAAAAAGAAAAAGGCGGTTTAACCATTTTACAAACAGGTGGCGGCTTGCAAACCAAATCGCTTAGGCTGCGTGACCCATCCGGGCAGGAATGGGTGCTGCGCACAGTACAAAAATACCCAGAGAGAAAGTTACCTCCCAAGCTTCGTAAAACTGTAACTAAAGATATTTTACAGGACCAGGTATCTACCGCCAATCCGTTCGCTGCCTTAACTGTACCGCCAATGGCCGAGGCTTTGAATATACTGCATTCAAACCCGGAGATTGTTTATGTGCCCGATGATCCCGCCCTTGGCGAAAACCGTAAAAGTTTTGCAAATGGTGTGTTCCTGTTTGAAGAGCGCGAGCCGCTTGAATCTGACAAAACGGATAACACAACAAAAGTTCAGGCAAAGCTTAAGGGTGATAACGATGTACGGTTTGATGATAAAATGGTGCTGAGAGCCCGCTTGCTTGACATGATCATTGGCGATTGGGACCGGCATGACGACCAATGGCGCTGGGATAAAGACAAGAAAGGGAAAAGCACCCTTTACACCCCTATCCCGCGCGACCGCGACCAGGTGTATTATAAAACTTCGGGCGTATTTCCATGGATAGTATCGCACCAGTGGTTAAAAGCAAAATTTCAGCCCTTTAGTAATAATATAAGAGACATTAAAGCATGGAACCTGAACGGACAATATTTTGACCGGTACTTTCTAAACCAGTTAAGCGAAGCCGATTGGAAAGAACAAATTGCATATGTGCAAGCCCACCTTACAAACCAGGTAATAGAAAATGCCTTTAAAAGGATGCCTGCTGATATTTACAAAATATCTGCCCCACAACTTATCAGCATTATTAAGGCCCGCAGAGATAACATGACCACGCAGGGAATTGAGTATTACAGATTTTTGTCGCAAATAGTAGAGATACCTATGTCTGACAAGAAAGAGAGCATCAACATAAGGGAAAAAGCTAACGGGCAGGTAAAGGTCACCATAAATAAAATCACTAAAGAAGACAGCATAGCACAGGTGGTTTACAACCGCAGTTTTGATCCGGGTGTTACAAAGGAAATTAGATTATATGGCTTTGATGGCAAAGATGTGTTTAATGTAACAGGCGATGGAAAATCTCCAATAAAAGTGCGGATGATAGGCGGAGACGGCGTTGATACCTTTATGGTTGCCCCGGCAGTGAACAACAAAGGCAACCTGTATATATATGACCGGTTGGATAAAAAGAACATACTACCAGAAAGTTCCGCCGCAAAGTTGCGTTTATCAAAAGACACAACTGTTAATGATTATGATAAAAATAATTACCGGTTCAACCGCTTTGAACCGATTATACTGGGACATTATAATAACGATTATGGCTTTTCAATAGTAGGTGGTTTTTCTTATACCAAACACGGTTTTCGAAAAGAGCCTTATGCTTCCCGGCATAAGTTATTGGTAGATTATTCCTTTGTACGCCATTCTTACCTGATAACTTATGAAGGCGACTACAAAAAAGCTATTGGCAATAACGACCTCAGCATCAACATAGTTTCAAGAGGCCCCAATAGTGTAAACAATTTTTTTGGGATAGGCAACGAAACCCGGTTTGCAGATAAAGGCAGCAGGGAAATAGGTTTTTACCGTAACCGTTATAACCTGGTAAATGCTGATATAAAGCTTACCCATACTTATGGCAACTTTAAAGTAAACGCAGGTGTGGCAACCCAGTACTACAACAGCGAGCAAAAAAATAACCAGCTTAAGTTTTTAAACACTTATAACTCTGCAAACCCCCAGGAGAATGTTTTCGCATCCCGATACTACACCGGGTTAGTTGCCGGTACTGATTTGGATACACGTGATAACGCAAACAGGCCAACAAAGGGGATTTACTGGCATACTACTATAAAGGGCCTGCAACAACTTAACAATGGCAACGACCGTTTTGGGCAGATCGTTTCTGAATTTAATTTTTACTTAAATCCGGATAAAGATTCAGTGTTCACAGTATCAAATAGAACAGGCTTAGGCACTACTATAGGCAATGCCACCTATTACCAGCAATTAAAACTGGGTGGCTTACATACTTTGCGCGGTTTCCATACATGGCGGTTTACAGGCAAAACAATGGCTTATAATGACCTGGAGCTTCGTTTAAAAGTGCTCGACTTTAACTCTTACCTATTCCCCGGATCAATAGGCATATTGGGTTTTAATGATGTTGGCCGGGTGTGGTCGCCAAATGAATCATCTTCTCAATGGCATGATGGTTATGGTTTCGGAGTTTTCCTTATCCCGGCAGATCTTATTTCGGTTCAGTTTTCCAGAGGATATTCAAAAGAAGGCTCTATCAGCTATCTATCAATTGGTTATAACTTTTAATATCGGTTATTATTCCCTCTTAATAAAAGAGTTTCCCATTTTTTTTACTCATCTTTAGGAAACCCTAAACTGCTATGGCATTTCTCTGCTACAGTATATTCATGACCACCTGGTGGATATTACTTGTTATTTACTTACTGATTAAAACCAGACAGATAAAATCATTGAGCGAACAGCCAATTATTAATGACCAGTCTGCATTGGCTATAATTATAGCAGTACGAAACGAGGAAGATGATCTGGAAAAAGCGCTGTACAGCGTTTGTAATATTAACTATCGAAACTACCGCATTATTGTAGTGAATGACCGCTCTACAGACTCCACTGCTGAAATTTTGGAGGAATTTGCTTCACAATACCCTCTATTAACAGTAACAACTATTACTACCTTGCCAGATGGATGGCTGGGAAAAAATAACGCCTTATACCAGGGATATTTATCAAGCACCGAAGAATGGTTGTTATTTACAGATGCTGATGTAGAATTTCATCCGGATGCTGTGAGCAAAGCATTAAGTTACTTCGTTAAAAATAAGCTCGATCATTTATGTGTGTTGCCGCATGTGATATCACGTTCACAAGCATTGAATGGTATGCTGGGCACTTTTACTTTAATGATGCTGCTGCAATTTAGGCCCTGGGATGTTAGTAACCCAAAATCAAGCGCATTCATAGGTATAGGTGCTTTTAATTTGATCAATCGCACTGCTTATAAAAAAATAGGCACTCATGAAGCAATAAGGCTACGACCTGATGATGATTTGAAACTGGGCTATATGGTAAAAAAACATGGCTTACGCTCTGATGCCCTATCCGGTGAGCATTACATTTGCCTGGAGTGGTACAAAAGCATCAGCCAATTTATAAATGGTTTAATGAAAAACACTTTTGCCGTTACCGAATATAATTTAACCCGAACTGTTGTAGCCATGATAATTACATTCATTCTTTTCAGCTTACCGGTACCATTAATGTTAATATTCGGTACTCTTACCATCCGTTTAATGGCTGCTTTAATACTGCTATTCCAGATTATATATATGCTTAACCCGGCACTGCCAAATAAGTGGTGGCATGCACTTGTTATTCCATTTGCAAGTATTTTAATTATTTATGTTGTTGGGCGCGGTGCATGGTTAACACTTAAACAGGGCGGCATTTATTGGCGCGATACATTTTATTCATTGGCAATGTTAAAGGGAAGATCATAGAATTAATAATACAACCCCGCTCTGTTCCGCTTTCAGCGGAACGGAACACTAACAAAACAAAAAATATATAATTGTAAGTTAAAAAAATTTCTTTGGCACGATATTGGTTTATATATTATTATGAAAATAGTATATACCAATATAAACCAGCCAATCAAAAATATAGAAACATCTATAAAAGCTTTATTGCGTGTAGAATATAATAATTTGAAAGCTAATGTGCGCTTTTTAAGCAATCACCCTGCAAACCAACCGCCATTTCCAGGCTTTAGTGCCTGATTTGTATATACCATCTACCTATGGAAATTAGCTTCTTTTTTAAGAGGCTTTTTTTATGCAAAAAAATACAGCGCTCAATTATTCACGCTGTATTATTTACTGAGCTTTGCTTATCAGAAAAGATCTGTTATTTATTTTTTAAACCTATTTCATGATTTGTATAATCCGTTAAATATTCATTATTGATGAAAAAATCAAGGCTGAATATAGTGCGGTAATCATTTGTATTATTGGGGTTTTGTATGGTAGTTAAGTTTGCAGTACTTGTGGTGGTATAAGTATAGGTAAAGCCCATATTGGTAACAACCTTTACTGTAGAGTTTGCCGGTAAGTTACCAATAGCATTGGTTTCTTTAGGATTTTCAATAATAGTTTGCGATGGGTTACCAGTGTCAAATAACACCTGTGCCGATGTACTGGTATTGTTATAAGTAATAGTTGCCGGTATATTGGGCGAGTAGCCGCCGGATATAGAGTATGAAAGCGGATGCATAATAAATCCTGTTGAAGAGGCCTTATCCGTTGGCGTTAAGCCAATAGAAAGCAAACCCCCAACATAATTACCTGCAGAAGTAAAGCTGGAAGCATTAAGAGTAGCCAGCCTAAAACCCTGCGTAAGATTTGCGCCCACATCAAAATAACTAAGCGGACTGGCAATTAATGTACTGGCATAACTTGTGCCAGGGCCTACACCCATAATATCTACCGAGTGGGCAGGTAACTGGGTGTTGGTAACAGCATTCATCACTTTGTAATACAAAAAGAAAGGGATGCGCTTAGTAATGATATTTCCATTAGCATCGCCTATAGTAAAGGTAGCATAAGCCACATTACCGTACTGTTTAGTGAGGTTGGTAGCATCGCCATAACTCATCACTGATGTTTTTGAAGTAATTGTTATTCCGTTCACGTTTACCGAGTCGCCGGTTACCTGAATGCCGTTTGATGTGATCATAGATGCCGGTATAATGCCGGTAGCATCTAAACTTAAGCCAGACGAGCCGGTATCAAACACCGTATAATAGGTAACCGTTTGTGTGCCAACTTTTGTAATCGGGATAAATAAACGTTTAGATGTGCCTGATGAATATTGATATAGCCCCAGGGTTGCCAGGCTTTTGGTAGTACCAGAGGGGGTTGCCCCTTGTTTTTTGCAAGAGGTAACAACCATTAACAAGACTACACTCCAAAGTACATTAAATAGGTGTTTTTTCATTTTATATTCTAAGCTTAAGCTAATTCTTAATTTAAAGTTCAGTAATTGAATGCAAAATACAAACCATGTATCGATGAAACACAGTTTTGGACCGATAATAGTGCAAAGTTGGGTAGGAAATTGTGCTATTTATGCGACAATTATTATTAAACATAAACCAGCATTTTTTGAAAAAAGTATTTAATAAATCATTTATTAGCGCAAATAATTGATAACCAAGTGGTTAAAATGCAAAAAACGGCCAGACTTATCAGCCTGGCCGTTTTTTGCATAGGGTTGTTGATTATTGGAAAATAAAATATGTTTTCTTCCCGGCCTCATCATACACGTGAATACGTTTTTTAACTACCTGTTTGTCACTGGCAACCTCCATAGTATAGTTGCCTGTTTCTAATTCGTCTAATAAATAAGCTTTTGCTGCGGTCCCTTTGCTGGCCAGCTTATCTTTAAACATAGCGGTATTGGCTTCATTATCACCTTCATTATAAAATGTAACAACAGATTTACCTGCATCTTCGTTCTCTATGCTAACACCAATACTTAATGACTTTGGTGATGGTATAATAGAAATAATATCATCAGCAGGTGCCTGGGCAAAAGCAACTGTGCTTACTGCTAAAATTAGCGCTAATAGTGTGATTGACTTTTTCATGGCTTTAATTTCTTTATTGTAAATATTTTTTTTGCTTGTTTTCTTAAACAAATGAACAACAATCATTTACAGTAAAAAAATACATTAGACCATCACCCAATAGTTATAGACAAAAAGCTCTTTTAAGCCGATTACGTATGTTTTTAAGCTAAATACGTGTTTGTCGGGAATTTTTGGCAGTTGGTAGTCCACAAGCTCAAGATGGTCAAGCGGTTATACTTGGCTTGCCTTTTTAACCGATGTAGATATTTAGCCCCTAAAAAGAAATTCTAAACCTTTCGTGATTATAAGTGTTCATAGTTTCAACAGCATGTAATACTGTTGTGTATTTTATAAATGAAGATCCTTCTCACTTTTATATAAACTGTATTGAAACTACTTTACCTGGCCCTTGCAATTACATTATTCGGCATTTTAGTTAATGCACCATTATCAGTTAACGCGCAAACAGCGGGCGACGTAACCAAACTGGTTGATAGCACTGTTAAAACAGCCCCCGCAATTAACTTAAGGCCCCTCCCGCCAAAAGAAAAAAAGTTTTGGCGTGCGGCTTATCAATTAGGCTTAGCCCAGATAGTTCCCTGGAACTATAATCGTTTTATTGCTAATGTTGATTATGCACGAATTACAGGTGAAAGCGTAAAGTATAACCTTAGTCCTTCTCATTGGACCTTTGATAAAGATATCTTTCAAACCAACCAATTTGGCCACCCATATCAGGGGAGTCTATATTTCAGTGCTTTCCGTACCAATGGCTATAGCTTTTGGCAATCTGCTCCGGCGGCAGTTGTCGGCAGTTATATGTGGGAAACCTTTGGCGAGGCGGGACCGCCATCACCTAATGATTTTGTTAACACCAGCTTTGGCGGTATAGTACTGGGCGAAATGAGTTACCGCCTTTCAAACAAACTGGTAAATAACCACACCCTGGGTTTTAAACGGCAACTTACCGAAGTTGCAGGCTTTTTAATAAACCCCATGAACGGGCTTAACCGCATTATTGATGGTAAGTGGGGTAAGGTTAATAACAGCGAAACCAACCGCGATTCGTCAAGTATTAGTGCTGAATTTGACCTGGGTACACGCAGCTTTAGTGCCAACAATAAAAGCTTTATTAAATATGGTAAGTTTGGTTTGTTTGGGCGGGTAAAATTGCTTTATGGTAACCGCTACAAGGATTATGAAACGCCTTTTAGCAATATTTATATCTCAGCCGAATTTGGCAGTGACGATAGCTCGCTGGTAAACAATGTAAACGTGTATGGCTCATTGATAGGCTGGGAAATAAAGTCTAATGAGAAACTGCAGCACCTGGCCGTCCTGTCTGCCAATTATGATTATATCAGGAATGAGGCATTTTTTTACGGTGGGCAAAGCGTTAAAATCAACCTGTTATCAGAATATAACATCACTAAAATGTTTACCGTGAATACTACATTTGGCCTTGGCCCGGTTATATTGGCCGCCGTGCCTGATAAATACATGTACCGCGGCCGCAGATATAATTATGCATCGGGCGTAAGTATTAACGGCGGTGGCGGGTTAAATATATCTGATAAGATCTTTGCCAGTATTGATTACCGCGGTGGCTGGCTGCAAACAATAAACGGCAATAAATCACATTACTTTTTGCATACCGTAAACAGCGAATTCAGGTATTTTCCGAATAAAAAGTTCTCAATAGCAGTAGAGCCGGGCTATCTTATTTTACGGGGATATTATGCAGATTATAATAATGTTGATCAAAAATATCCTTACTTCAGAGTTTCTACACGGTATAGCGTAAATCTTTAAATTCTAAAATATCCCCAGGAATTTCTTCTTTTTCTTCTTCGGTTTTTCTGCTGATGTTGCGGCAGCGTCTACAGCTTTTTTCTTTTTAGCAGCTACTCTTTTAATTTCCGCAGCGGTGATAGCATCAATCGCGTCTTTTTCCTCATAAGGCGCCAAAACATAAGGCGGCTGCAAATAACCTTTGCCCGATGTATAGATAGGCCTCCTGTCAATAATTGGAGCTTTCTTTGAAAGAAAAGCATATAAAGACAAACCCATAAACGCAATTGCTATGATAATTATACCGGCAAAAGCACTTTTTGATAACACAACAAGCGATTTATTGCGCTCATAGGCGCCGGTGTTTTTGTTATACTTTGCTCCTGTGCCTATGGCAATAGATTCCAGCGATGCCAGTAGTTTGTCTTTATCTTCTACATTATCCTGGCGCTCGTCAAGTTCAGCTTGCAGGCGTTCGTTTTCGTTTAATAAAATACCTTGTTGGCCTTTAGTGTCTGACGATAGATTGCCATGCATTATGGCTTCTTTCAATTCTACAGCACTGGTATACCTATTAGCGGGGTTTTTCTCAAGGCATTTGCTTATTACCTGTAACAGCCATTGCGGTACCTGCATCTCCAATGCCTGCTTTTCTTCTGGCCAGCTTTGGGGTATGGCGGCCTTGCGGGCAGTTAACAGGTCGGGTATGGGTGCTTCCAAATGCGCTATCATTACTGAGTTCCTGTCGGTTTCGTTATTGCTGTGAAGTGGGAACGGCACCTGCCCTGTAAGTAATTCATACATTATTATCCCGAAGCTGTATACATCCGTTTGCGGTAGCATATCGCCATCCTGTTGTTCAGGAGCCATAAATTCTATTGCTCCCGCGTTGCGGATACTGGTACGGCGCTGTTCCTCCGTCATTATTGCCAGCCCAAAATCAAGCAGCACATAATTGCCGGTATTTATATTATATTTAACATTGTTGCTTTTTATATCACCATGTTTAATACCTAACTGGTGGCAGTGTGCCAATGCATTTGCCAGCTGATAAGCCACCCGGATCACCTCCTGCAACATAAATATTTTTTCGTGAGGGGGTTGCAGCAGTTCGCACAGATCAGGCCCCTCAATATATTCCATTTCAATATAAGGCAACGACCCACTTTCTGTAATGCCCGAGCTCAGAAACTTTACCACATTTGGGTTAGCTATCTCATTAACCTTTTGCAGCTTGGCAACCTCATTCTTAAAATTACGGAAGTTCTTATCCTCTTCACTTTCGGAGTATATGGGCGTTGGCAGCAACTTTACCGCAGTTAAAATTGGTCCCATGCGCCTCCCCTTGTATACTGAACCCTGGCCGCCGGTGCGTAATGCGCCCAGGTTCTCTAATCCTTCTGTTATCGTAAAAATTTTACTCATTAGTTGCAGGTTGATAGCTAAACTCTAAAACGGCGGATTCGCCTAATATGATCTGATCGCCTTCCTGTAGCTGGTGACCTATATGTGTTGAACTCAATTTTATCACATCCTCACTTTTCTCACTTCGTATTTTGATTTTATTACGTGGAGGAATACCACCTTCGTCAGCATATATCATAAACTTGCCTGCATCATTGTTCCACTCAATGTGGGCATGTTGCCTGCTAACAAATTTATTGCTACCGTTGCTACTTTCAGATGGGAAAGCTATTTGGTTGGTGCGAAAAAATCCGTCATCAGCCTGTGCCTTTTTATCACGGCCAATGTTTATTTTATCTCCGCCTGATGTGAGGTTATACTCCGGCTTCTCCGTCTCTCCGCTTAAAGCCCTGATATAGGCAGATGCACTCTGCTTAATAAAATTCTTATTCGTTTTAATAAAAAACGCGGCATTCAGCTTATTAGACTTAACAGCCTCCGGCGGAAATTCCTGATTTAAAATCACCTCTAATAGCCAGTTTTCGGGCAAGGCAACGGCATAGTCATCAGCAATACGCTGCACTTCATCCTTAAAAACCTCTGGTTCTTCGGCATAAACTGCAGCCTCATATATGGCACATTCTGATGCAGGGCAGGCAATATAAAGGTTTAAACCCCTAATATTTCCCCCTTCACCACCTTCGGCTTTTTGCAGTTCCTGCTTCACAAACTGGAGCAATTCATAACGGATGCCTTTTACGTCAGCCGGTCTATCTTCCTTATCACTTTTAAATAAATTAAACATTTTGCTGTTACGTAATTGTTATTGAACCTTTAAACCTGATAATATATTGCATAACCCAACCATAATTTAGTTGTTTGCAACAATGCTTTTAATATACCCTTTTTTAAGCAAATACGGTATCACATGCTGCCCCGCAAGTTTAACCGCGTCTGATGAGCCCTTTGTAGACTCAACACGAATACACACCACCATGTTGCCCTGCCCTTTTGCCTTTGGCGCAAAAAACACATACCATCCATCGTTTATTTGCTTCCCTTTCCAGATACGTTCTGGCGTACCCGTTTTACCCGCCACGGCCAGGCCTAAGGTATATGTCTTGGCCTCGCTTTGCTTTATCATATAGCCACGTAATAATTCGGCATATTTTGGATCGTTAGCTATTTTAATACCCGGCTTAATGGCTGTTGCCGAATCACTTACTTTTAAAACGTACCTGTTGTTTGGCATAGTACCGTTATTGGCTATACCCGATGCCAGCCTTGCAACAGCTGCTGGGGTAGCTATCAGCTCACCCTGTCCCCATGCTATGCCCGATATACCTTTTGCACGCGTTCTGCGAATGTTATTAGGATCGTACCTTGGCTTGGTATTGAATTCGGTTTTACGCCATAGCTGCCGCCATTTTTCTTCCTGGGCAGTATTCTGTTTTTCCCTGCCATAATAGTAACCACCCACCCCATGCAAAAACATGCCTGTTTTTAGGTATAAAGTAGCCATATCTTCCTGCAAATGCTCCTGGTTGGCCAGTTTTATAAAGTACACGTTGTTTGATTTAGCAACAGCGCGTTCCAAAGTTATTACACCGGTTTCATCTGGCTCTATACCTTTGGTACGGATACGCTCCCATGAGGCTACATTATATGTTTTGCTTGCCGCCGCTAAACCCAACTTGTTAAATGATGCCATCGTAGTTATTAGTTTAGCGGTTGAGCCCGGCTGTGTGGCTAAAGTAAAACCTAAATCGGTAGTGGTCATCCAGCCAGCTAATTGGTTTTGCTCCGTATTAGTCATGGTAAGTTTTTCCCAATCGTGAATAGGCGGCAACGGATAAACCGCGGAGGTAAGTACATCACCCGTACTTGATTCCATTATTACTACCGATACCCGGTTATCCAGCAAAGCTGTATCAGCCGCAATGGAGTTTTGAATGCTGGTTTGCAAACCGGCATCCATGGTAAGCCTTACATCCCGGTTACGGTTTTTAAAAGCTTCCACCTCCTTACTGTTTATACCCGCCAACAGTAACGGCGATAATGCGCTGTAATCTTTCTTCACTACCGTCATTTCCTTAACACCACGGGCCAGAAACCTGTCTTCACGGTAACGGTGGGCAGTAACGTTGTAATTAGTAGTGGGCAGTTTAAAGCCGCGTAGTTCTGCTGCATGCTCATACTCGGCAAAGTAGCCGTTGCTGCTGCCATTGAAAACACCCGTATTGGCATCTCCCGTCCAAAAAAACATTTGCTCTTCAAACGGATAATACCTATCCAGTCGCTTGTGCATGGCCGAATCAATGTTATATCCCTGCTCCCCTGCTACGGCCAGCTTAGCACGTTGTTTCCGTATCAGATCGGGCTTACTGGTGGCCAATAATACGCCATCACGGTCATACAGGTTACCCGCCTGCAAGCGGTTCATTAATATAGCAATGCGCGGGTTGTAGCTAAACATTCTGGCTCCGCCTTTATCTGCCACCAATGACGGCTGCACTATCCATTTTTTATTGTTTAGCAAATACCGGGATATACTTGCTGTTAACAGTAAAATACCCATACAAGCTGCAATTAATGCAGGTACTAAATTTTTATCCTGTTGTTTTGATATATAGTTCATTTGCACCGGCTTACCCCGCACCAATGATGCCGAGAGCAAAAACCCTGATGCCAGTAAGTTGGCCACCAATGATGAGCCCCCGTAACTTTGGAAAGGTAATGACACGCCCGATAGTGGCAGTGCACCTATAGACCCACCCGCAATAAGCAGGAACTGTACAAAGGTTGAGATACCTATCCCGGCACATACATAGAACAGGAATGGCGTCCCCGTTCGCCGGCCTATAATGATGGACCGATGCAGGTATAGCAGAAATAACAGGAAAATACATACAATGCCCGTCCAACCAAATTCTTCACCCATTGAGGGCAATATCATATCGGTATGTGCCTCGGGGATGGTTTTAGCAAAGCCTTCGCCCACACCCTGCCCGGATACCCCACCGCTTGACATAGCCCAAAGGCCATTGGCTACCTGGTCGCCACCGTAAACTTCATTATTCCAGGCATCTTGCCAAATTGCTTTACGGTCAACCAAACGCTGTACCGGGCCGGGGAACAGTTTACCTAAATACGGGATTTGATCAATTGTAAGGAACGCGGCCATAATGATCAATACCATTATTGCCGATTCGCTTAATGATCTGCGCTTGAACATCATTACCAACGCTACAATACTTGCGGTTATTAAGGCAGACAACCACACATTTTTAATAACCCATGACACTAAAACGTACAGTACCACCGCGCCCGCCATAAACATAAAATCGCCCCGCGAAAAAGAGAACAGGGCTATAAAAGTAAAGCACACTACCATAGCTGGGCCTAAATCGCCCAGTATTAAAAACAATAGCAGGGTTACCAAAATGGCAATTAATGCAAATGAAAAAAACGACCAGCGTTTTGTCCAGCTGGTGTACTCGCTTATCAGCTTTTCGTTAGCGGCAAAAAAACCTGCCAGAAAAAGGATAATCAAGTATTTTACTATCTCACTGGGTTGAAAACCAAAAAGGTTCACCTTAACCCCGCTACCCTCCGGGCCGGTACCAAATACAATAGTCATGGCTAATAGCCCTGCGGCTACAACTACCCAGGGCCAACCGTTTGATGCAGAACGTGTGTTTTTGAATACAAGCATCCGGTATATCCACGAATCGGGTGTAAAACGGCGCAGGTTAAACTGCATCATTAAAATCATAGTGGCCAGCCCAATGCCTAAATAAACCAGTGTATCCTTGGCGAAAAAGCGGTCGCGAAGCGGGTCCTGCAAGCTCAGCAGCGTTAAAACGGACATGCCTGTGAGCAGCATTACCACGGGTAATATCAACTGGTCTGCAGTGCTGAATTTCCTTGAAAAGATAACATGCACCAGCAAAAACATTCCCACAAAGCTTGCCGCAATTATCCAGAACCATTTATTAAATTCCTCGGGGGTGCGAACAATGAATGACTTTTCCTTTTTGAGGATATTAAAATCGCGCGTTGAAAACAGCTTAATGGTATGTGGCGACTGATTAAAGGTAAAACTTACATCCTCGTTCAAATTCTCTACACCCTGCGATGTACCAAACTGATAACCCGGCTGCAATGGCAGCACTTTAAAAGCCTTACCTGTTGGCAGACTCTTAAAGCTGTAATTACCCTGTGCATCGGTACGGGCGTAGGCGGTTAGTGCCTGCAACCGGCGCTTGCCCGCGCTATCAGGCAGGTATGCTTTTTTGATGCCGTTGCTATTCTCGGTGATCGGTTTTACATCTTCTGCTGGTTCGTCGTTATAAATACTATCCTGCGGTAAAATCATATCCAGGCGAATAAGCACGCCAGATACCGGTATTTTTTCATTAACAATACTGCCACTTATGCTGTAGCTGCCCAATGCCAGGTTGTTTACTGATGGCAAACTTGGCGGGTTCTTTCTTTCCTGTATAAAACGTACCGAATCATCACCGGTATAGCCCAATAATGAGCGCGAGGCGGTAACCCTGCTTTTAAAAGACTTGCCGCCTTTAGCAAAAGCATCGTCGGCAATTATGTAATATTTGCGTTTATTAAGTTCCCCTACGTTGTCAATTTGAGCGCCAACGCTAATGTTGTTGCCAACAGTGGTGGTAATAAGTTCAACATCTCGTTTATCGTCAAAATAATAGCCTTTGGTTAGCAGATCATGGATTTTGCCTGCCGGATCCTTACTGTTCAGATTTACCATGGTGCCATCCTGCAGGCGCTTATCAACATCTGCAAAGCGCAATTGCAGCACTGTAAACAGCCTGAAGAATAAAAACAAGAACAGAACGGCTATAAGTAATATAAACAATCGTTCCTTTTGCCTGCTTGTGGTTAGGATTTTATCGGGCTCCATTAAGTTTTTTAATAATTTTAGCTATTGTATCTGCTTGAATTTGTGTACCCGGGAAATCGGCAGTTATAAATTTTTTATCGGCTAAAAAATATTGTTTTTGTACGGCTAAACGGCAATTAGTAAACTGTGTACCTCTTAAATAAAGGGAGGTATTAAACAGGGAAATCCCTGTATCAAACCCTTCAAATTTTATATTATCAAGCACAATTACCTTACATTCCGCAGCAATATCCATTGCCGGGCCATGATAGGCGCTATCCCGCTTTAAAACGATATTTCCTTTACCCCTAATGTATAAAGTATTCTTTTGGATGTGTAAGGTATCGCTTATAATGATGGCTTGTTTAAAGGCAGTATCAGAAAGATTTAACGTATCTTTTTTCAGGTTGTTCAATAGGTTTTGCAGTTTAATCTCGTCAGGGCTGCGAATGGGGGGGTCTTGTTCTGCAACAGCTTTAACTGGTTGTGCAACCGGCTGACTATCCTTTTGCCATTGCAAATACAGCCATACACTTGATGCCGCAAATGCCAGACATAAAACGGCCAGTAAAAGGGTTAAGCCATTGCTTCTATTTTCGGCCATTGGTTTTAAATTTGACTGAGCAGTTTCGGCTTCAGTATTTTGCCGGTTAGGTATCATTTCCGCATCGGCTGCATTAGTGTTTTTTTTTAAAATGGCAGCGGGTTTTACAGCAGCGGGTTTTTGCGATGTTTTATTGTTCTGTATCAGTACCGCGGTAACATTGTCTTTACCGCCATTTTCATTAGCAGCGGCTATTAGCTGCGTTGCTTTTTCCTGTAAGGATATATTTTGAGTGATGATAGCTGTAATGCCACTTTTATCAACCAAATCTGTCAACCCATCACTACAAAGCAGCAGCATATCGCCCGGTAAGAACGGCGATTGCCCGGTTTCAATAAAGCTTTCATCGGTATCTATAAGAGTGGTAAAACCAAGTGCTTTATTTATCTCGTTTCGTTTAGGGTGGTTCATTGCGGCTGTTTCTGTTAGCCTGCCCGAGTCTTCCAGGAAACCTACAAAAGAGTGATCTTTAGTTATTTTAACCAGCGATTCATCGCGCAGCAAATACAGACGGGTATCACCCACATGCGCATAGTAAAACGTGTTATTCTCAACATCAACCAGCGCTATGGTAACTACGCAGGCCATGCCTTCCAGGTCCTTATCAATCTGTTTCTTATCGAAGATGTTTCTGCTGGCCAGCTTTAAAGCTTCTATCATAGCGGGGATATATTCACCCTCCAGATTGTTTAATTGTTGGGTAATTACATCTTTGGCAATGGCCGCGGCCACTTCACCACCATTGTAACCGCCTACCCCATCAATAACAGCCACCAGCACAAGGCTGTTGCTAACAGCTTCGGCAATAAAAGTATCCTCGTTGTTATCCCGAACTTTGCCGGTATCGGTTAATCCAAAGTAGTTTTTAGCCATTGCGTTTACCGGATTTTTTAATGTCAATAAAATGGGTTACCAAAAGGCAAATGCCAATTACCAATAAGCCTATAGATAAGATTTGTGACATGCTATACTTTAAACAGGTTTAAGCCAATAATTCCGTTAAGTAACATGCGCGAGTTAACCGGCAACTCCACCCATTTAGGTGAATTTACGTCGCAGCGCTCTACAGTTACCTCGTTTAAGGTAGTTATCTCACCAAAAGAGGCCATGTAAAATTTACCATCGGCATTGTTATATTTTATTTGCAGATGCGGGGCATTAACCCACTCTGATGGTATAGTAAATATGTTTGAATCCTCGCGTGTTTCGTCACTGCCAGATACGATGAGGTCATCCTCTTTCATCAAATACTCTACCTTTTTACCGGCAAACTGCTGGTCGGGAATAATGGTCTCTAAACGGGCAATATTAGTTTGGCCGGGTTTCGCGGCAATTTGAGCTTCCGTTTCAAGTGCTTCTTCATAGGGAATTTCAAAATACCCTTCACTATAATAAGTAAAGCCTTTTAATATATCCTGGTCAACATCAAAAGTTTGAGCAATACCTGTTTGGCGCGGAATGAACGTTACCCGCAGGTTTTCTTCCTTCTTAGTGTTATCAGGCAGTAACTTGCCTATAAAACCTTTATCGCCACGCGCATAATCAGGATGCGACACCAGCCGGAACACCCATTTAGATCCCGAAGGTTTAACGGTTTTACCCGCTGCGCGATGTTCTTTCAGGATCTTATAAAATTGATCAACCGTTTCATGTACAATAAGGCCAAAAATTCCCTGTTTATTGGCTACAAACTCTTTATAATCCTCGGCATTAAAACTAATAATGAACTCGTGATAAAACACGACCCTATCGGCAAAGGAAAGCTCCTTTATCGACTCTTTAAATTTTTCTATTATATAACTGTAAACGGTATCGGGCGTAAGCGCTTTTGCCTTAGCCCTTTCACTGGTCTCGTTTGTTAAAAACCAATCCTGTATGCCTATGCGCTGCCAAAAATTAGGAGTAGATGCCATTTAATTGAACTTCAAAGTATTAAGATGATACGTGTTACTGAACATAAAATTGCCACAGATGTTTTTATCTGTCATAAAGTTTAATTTTTTAATCTATTGATCGGGCTTAGCAGTTGTATCCTGCGTTGAGCTTTGGGTACTGTCTGTTTTAGTTTTAGATTCGCCATTCTTTTGTGCATTTTTAATGCTATCCTGCTGCCTCATGGAATCATAATCAATCCGGGTAGGTGTATCAGCAACTCCGGCACGGCCGTAATCTACTGGCTTTACTGCCTTTGTGGTATCATTTCCTGTTTGGAGGGTATCCTGTTTCACAGTACTTGGGTTGGCCTGCTTTTTTATAAATGTTGAGTAAACGGATAAGCCCATAAATAACACAAGCAAAGTTATTACTGTATAATAGAACGGCTTTGATAACGATATCCTCGACTCATCTTCAACCGGTTCAGCGCTCACAGGCGGGGTCTGCTGCAATTTCATTAACTCCGCCCGTAAGCGCTCGTTTTCGTTTTTTAAAGCGATGGCATTTAACGCCGTTTGCTGATTATTACTATCTACTGCCGAAAGGCTCCCCGCAATAATTGCCGCCTCCAGCTCCTTACCGCTGGGGTAACGGTCTGCAGGATTTTTTTGCAGGCACTTATTAATCACTCGCAGTAGCCATTGTGGCACCTGCATTTCCTGTGTCCGCCTTTCCGGATCCCATGTTTTTGGGATAGCTTTTTTACGGGCAGCAATTAGATCAGGCACTTCAGATTCTATATGGGCCAGCATTACCGCATTACGACCAGCATCACCGCCCACTGTTAACGGAAAAGGAACAGTACCGGTAAGTAATTCATATAAGATAACCCCATAGCTGTAAACATCTGTTTGAGGCAGCATTTTACCTTCGTGCTGCTCTGGCGCCATAAATTCAATTGCTCCCGCATAGCGTATGCTGGTACGGCGCTGCTCTTCGGTCATTATAGCCAAACCAAAATCAAGCAACACATAGTTTCCTGTGTGGATATTGTATTTAACGTTGTTGCTTTTAATATCGCCGTGCTTAACCCCTACCTTATGGCAATGCGCTAAGGCACCGGCCAACTGGTCGGCTAAACGAATGGCTTCTTTTAATGTAAATACTTTATCATGTGGCGGATGCAGGAGTTCGCCAAGGTCAGGCCCTTCAATATATTCCATTTCAATGTAGGGGAACGAGCCGCTATCTGTAATGCCCCAGCTCAATATCTTTACTACATTAGGATTAGGCTGCTCATTAACCTTTTGCAGCTTAGTTACCTCGTTACGGAAACTGCGGAAATTCTTATCCTCCTCACTTTCAATATGAATGGGCGTTGGCAGCAGCTTTATTGCCGTAAGAATTGGCCCCATACGCCTGCCTTTATATACAGAACCCTGTCCGCCGGTGCGTAATGCCCCTAAGTTTTCCAGTCCTTCTGTTATGGTAAATACTTTGCTCATCAATAGTAATTATTATCCGTAGATATTGGTATCAGAATTATACAGACTAATTTACATTTAATAGACTCAATTTGTTGTAAACAATTAATATCTTTTTATTACTCATCGATTACTCATCGTTTTATTACTTATTTCAAGCATAAGAATAAAAAAGCCCTTAATACCAATATCAAGGGCTATGTATTTTTAATATAAACTTGCTTTAATCGCTGTAACATTTCGTCATAGGTATGCTTTAGTTTTTCTTAAACATTTCGGCAAATAACTTGTAAGAATATAACCTTGATGAATGCTCAAAAATATGCGAGGTAGCCATTACTTCATCAATACCGGTTTGCTCAATAAAGGAGCTCATTTCAGCTTTAATTTTTTCGGGGCCGCCAATAAAAGAGTATGCGAGCATTTGCATAATGGCTTCTTCTTCAAAAACGTTCCAAATGCTGTCCATACTGGTAACAGGTGGCGGTAATAACTGCCTTTTACCTGTAACCACGCCCATAAAAAATTGCTTTACTGATGTTGCCAAACGTTCGGCTTCTGCATCGGTATCGGCAGCTACTACGTTTACGCATGACATTATATAGGGGCTCTGCAAATGTTCTGACGGTTTAAAGTTGTCGCGATAAATGTTGATGGCCTCCATAAAATACGTAGGCGCAAAGTGACTTGCAAAGGCATAAGGTAAACCCAACACAGCCGCTACTTTTGCACTATCGGTGCTTGAACCTAAAACCCAGATAGGTATATCCAATCCCTCGCCGGGAATGGCCCTTACCTTGGCTGTAGCATTTTCTGCCGAAAAGTAGTTCTGCAGCTTTACAATATCCCGCGGAAAGTTGTGTGCTGCGTTAAAGTTTTCGCCACGAATGGCCAGTGCCGTTGTTTGATCAGTACCCGGCGCACGGCCTAAACCCAAATCTATCCGGCCGGGATAGAGTGATGCCAGCGTGCCAAACTGCTCGGCCACAATTAATGGTGAGTGGTTGGGCAGCATAATACCACCCGAGCCTACTCTTATAGTTTTTGTACCGCCTGCTATGTATCCTATCAATACAGATGTAGCAGAGCTTGCCACATTCATCATGTTATGGTGCTCGGCAAACCAGTAACGGGTATAACCTAATTTTTCGGCTTGTTGGGCAACATCCATGCTTTTTTTAAAACTATCAGCAGGGGTGCTGCCTTGGGTAACTGTTGCCAGGTCTAAAACGGAATATTTTATATCAGATATTTTTTTAAAACTCATAGTACTTATTTTCCTGCCGGTGATTTATCGGCAGGTGTATATTTTATTCAAAACTAACACTAAAAGAGGCGCTGTAGATAGCAATGTTCATAGATATGACTTTGGGCTCACAAACAAAGGGAAACATTACAAATAGCAGCATTATAGTTTAATTATTTGATTCACCCCGACTACGCTACGCTGGTAGACCCTCTGCTAATGCAAAGAGGGTAAGGGACGCTTGGGTAGCGGTGACAACTATTACAAGGCCTCGGGCCGCCTCTTGAATATGCCGCGGTGAGACGCCGCATAATAACGGTCACTCGGCTGGAGCCAGGCGACTGCGGAAGTAGCGGACTTATTTAATATTTGCGTATCTCCCGTTTATTATATCAATTTAATATCTTAGCGAATCAAATAGCTAAACATATTCAAAAACATCTACAAAAGCCAAATGAGCAATAGCAACGCTATAAAAATCACCGTTTTAGATACTGTTTACATACTGGCCGGTATATTATTTTGCGGCTTTGCCTTAAGGAGTTTTTTGGTACCTAACGCATTTTTTGATGGCGGTGTTACAGGTATCTCATTGCTGATACATGAGCTTTACCATGTTAACATTGCTTTCGTAATTATAATTGCTAACATTCCCTTTATTATTATGGGGGCTTTTCAAGTTGATAAGTCCTTTGCGGTTAAAACCTCAGTAGCAATTATTGGGCTGGCTTTGTGCCTGTTATTTATCCCTTACCCTCAAATCACTTCTGATAAGTTGCTGGTATCTATCTTTGGCGGGGTATTTATGGGCATTGGGATTGGTTTGGCCATACGCGGTGGTTGCGCGCTGGATGGTATTGAGGTTTTGGCCCTATACACCGGCAAGCGTATTAGTTTTACCATAAGCGAGATCATACTCGGTATTAATATTATCATCTTCCTGGTAGCTGCTGTTAAATTGGGATTACCTACAGCACTATACTCCATACTTACCTACTACACAGCTTCCCGAACAATCAATTTTGTAATTGAAGGATTGGAAGAATATACCGGGGTAACTATTATATCTGCCAAAAACCAAATAATAAAAGAGATGCTGGTAATGCAACTGGGGCGCGGCATAACCGTTTATAAAGGAGAACGCGGTTTTTTGAAAGAAAGCTTTGATGTAAGCCACCCGGTTGATATTGTTTTTACCGTAGTAACCCGCTTGGAGCTGCGCCGTTTAAGAAACATGGTACATGAAATTGATCCACAAGCTTTTATATTTACCAGTATTATAAAAGAAGCCGCAGGTGGTGTGCTAAAACGCCGTGCAAGGCACTAAGTTATTCTATAACCTCGTAAGTATTAACGGGCTTTAATTTGTTTTTGAGTATAAATTCGCCATTTATGCTGCATTTAAAAGATTCTTTTGCCTGCTTGTAAACATCTTCGGTAATGATGATCTGGCCTGCCTTTGCAACTGATTGTAAGCGTTGTGCCAAATTCACGGCATCGCCAATAACAGTGTAATCTAACCTGCGTAATGATGCCGACCCTATATTACCTGATAACATTTCGCCTGAGTTGATACCTACCGAGATCGCTGGTTTAAATGTTTTATCGCCAGCGGAGATCTCTGGTTCATTACTTAACTGTGCTTTTACCGCCAATGCCGAATCAATAGCCCTGTCAAGATGAAATTCTCCACGGAAAACCGCCATCACAGCATCGCCCATAAATTTATCTACATGGCCGCCCTGAGCAATTATTTCTTTTACAACTTTATCAAACAAGCCATTTAGCAGGTTAACTATAGTGTTAGCCGGCACGTGCTCTGTTATTGAGGTAAAACCACAAACATCAATAAACATTACGGTTGCCTGCAATATCTCATTCTTCATAAGGGTATCTTCAAACCCCTTATGCGCCATAAAATTGAGCACATTCTCATCCACATACATTTTCAGTATGTTATTCTCCTTTATGGCACGCAGAGTTTCCTGCATTTGCTTTACGTAGGTAATGGTCTTTTCCATGGTAACATCCAGGTCTTCAAAATCAACCGGTTTGCATATAAAATCAAACGCACCCCGGTTCATAGCCGTACGTATGTTTTGCATATCGCCATAAGCTGATACTACAACCGCCTTTATAAGGGGATTGACTTCTGGCAGGCGGCTAAGCAGGGTAAGCCCATCCATAACGGGCATGTTAATATCAGACAGAATTATATCTACATCCGGGTGCTCTTTAACTTTTTGTAAAGCCTCTTCGCCGTTTTGCGCAAAAATAAATTGGTATACGTTCTCTCTGATCTTTTTGCGAAACTTTTGTTTCACTAAAATCTCAAGATCAGCCTCATCATCCACTACCAGTATTTTTGCCATTATTTGCTAATTCTTTTTAGTTTTTCTTTTAATAAATTAAAATCGAGTGGCTTGGTTAAAAAGTCGTCAGCACCTTTATCCATTGCCTGTCTATAATTCTCATTATCGGCATAAGCGGTTATCATCATTACTACAGGTTGAGGTGGCATGTTAAAATCATGCCTGATATGGTCAAGCAACTCTATGCCACTCATGCCCGGCATGTTAATATCTGACAGGATCAACACCACTTCTGAATGTTTTTCTGTCAAATATCTTAGTGCTTCTTCACCTGATAAGGCAAAGCTAAATTCAACCTCGTGGTTTTTGATCTCCTTGCGGAAACGCTGTAAAAAAAGGGGCTGAACATCTGCTTCGTCGTCTACAACTAATATTTTCATATGGTGTTTAAAGATAGATAATTCCATTTTATACCGGAAGGGAAATCACAAACTCAGTACCCTCTCCCTCTTTACTGTTAATGTCAATCTTTCCCTTGTGCGCTTTCACAATTATGTCGTAACTAAGTGATAAACCTAATCCTGTACCTTCGCCTGCCGGCTTAGTGGTAAAGAACGGTTGCATTATCTTATCCTTAATAGCATCTGGTATACCGCTTCCATTATCTTTTACTCTTATTTCAATGCTATGGTGACCGCCTTTTAATGCGTGTATGGTACGGGTGCTTACCTCAACCCTGGGTTTAAAATCAGGGTCGGCTGTTTTCTTTTTTTCATGCACTGCATAAAACGCATTGGTAAACATATTTAGCAGCACACGGCCAACATCCTGTGGTACAATATTTACAACAGGTAAGTTAGGGTCAAGATTAGCTACCAGTTCGGCATTAAATGATTTGTCTTTAGCACGCAACCCGTGATAAGCCAGCCTAAAGTATTCGTCGGCAATGGTGTTAATGTTTGTAGGCTCTTTTACATTACTACTGGCACGGCTATGCTGTAACATGCCTTTAACAATACCATCTGCACGTTGCCCGTGATGGCGTATCTTCTCCAGGTTTTGCTTAATATCAGTGGCTATAGCTATGGCCTCTTCGGTATCGCCTTTACTCAGCTCGTGTTCCATTTCGTCAATCAGTTCCATACTTACTTCAGAAAAATTGTTTACAAAATTGAGCGGGTTTTGTATCTCATGGGCTATGCCTGCTGTAAGCTCTCCAAGCGAGGCTAATTTCTCCTGCTGTATTAACTGTGCCTGTGTAGCCTGTAATTCTTTAAGTGCATCCTGCAACTCGTTCCTTTGTTTGGTAATCTCCGTAGTACGTTGGGCCACTAAAATTTCTAATTCAGATTTACGTTCATTAATACGCTTTATCTCTTCTTGCTGTTTTTTGGATGTGGCAAAGCGCGCGAAGATCCAGCCAAAGGCAACTATTTGGGCGCATATGAAAAAGTTATCCCATTTATCAAAAAAATCAGGGAACAATAAACTTACTACACCATTTACAAAAGCTACAATAACTAACGGATAATGGGCAAAGACCAATACCTCAAATGATTTAAAATCAGGTTCTTTTTTGAGGTAGAGCAATATGCCTAATAACATTAATGCACCTAAAATTTCATTAATCTCGCTATTAAAATAGTAATTGAAAAGAAGCCATAACCCCATAATTATCCAGCCTGATGCGGTTAGAACCGTACGCCATTTAGGATATATTGGCGAAAATTTGAGCGCTCTTCGTATCCGGACGGTCAATAAAAAAGCTGCCAGGAATGTAAAAAAAAACATGCGGTTATGATAGTTTAGTTAATGCAAAAACTAAGGTAATTATTTATAATGAACCTGCGGATACTGTGCTGGATATTTTCATAGATAACCCACACTATCCCTTTCTTTGCTTATAAATAATATTTTAATAAGATTTTGCGTAACCGTTTGGTTACTTATATATTTGTAACCGAACGGTTTCAATAATAATAATATGAGAAGAGATGTTTTCCAGGCCATAGCCGACCCTACCCGCAGAGATATTATTAACCTGCTGGCTAAACAGCAATTGAATTTGAATGCCGTTGCCGATAATTTTGATATTAGCAGGCCGGCCGTATCAAAGCATATTAAGATATTAACCGAATGTGGCTTGGTATTTATAACGCAACACGGCCGTGAACGCTATTGCAAAGCCAACCTAAAAAAACTGGAACAGGTTGCTACCTGGGCCGATCAGTATCGTGCTTTTTGGACCGGCAAACTGGATGCACTGGAAGATTTTTTAGATAAAGAAACTAATGAACAAAAACTTAAATAAATTATGGAAACAAAACCGCTGATTGTTGAGCGAACATTGAACGCTCCGGCAAGCCGTGTATGGCAAGCCTTAACTGATAATAATAAAATGAAGGAATGGTATTTTAAACTGGAAAGCTTTGAACCCCACGTTGGTTTCGAATTTCAGTTTTATGGCCAAGGAAGCAAAGGTGAAAAATTTTTACACTTATGCCGTGTAACAGCTGTTGAACCAGAAAAAAAACTGAGCTATACATGGAAATACGATGGTTTGCAAGGAAATTCAGAAGTTAGTTTTGAGCTTTTCCCTGAAGGGGATAAAACGCTGGTGCGCATAACTCATACTGGCCTTGAAACCTTCCCTCAAGACAGTCCTGACTTTGCAACTTCAAGCTTCTCTGCTGGCTGGAATCATATCCTGGGTACCAGTTTAAAAGAATACGTAGAGAAACAGTAAAAATTAATATTAGTATTCATGAGGCGCTCAGCGTGTTCATATACTCAAAAACAGGATACCCTTGAACAATGGTATTCACACAAACAAAAAAGGCCAAAGTTACTATAACTCTAGCCTTTTTTATATTAACGCTTCCCAATTATTTATTTGGTGGTGTTGTACGTGGTACAGCAGGAGTTGTTGATGGTGCAGTTGTTGGCGTTGTAGGTACGGTATTAGGTGTGGTTGGGGTTACAGGCGCTGTTGGGGTTGAAGGTGTAGTTGGGGTTGAAGGCGTAGTCGGGCTCGGTGTAGTCGGGCTTGTTGGTGTGGTTGGGGTTGTTGGTGTTGATGGCACAGTTGGTGTTGTTGGTGTTGTTGGACTATTTGGGTCACGAGGTATACTCGGATTTGTAGGATCTGTAGGTGTGTTAGGGTTGGTTGGTGTTGTTGGGTAAGCCGATGGATTAGTTGTTGTACCTTTTGACTTAGTTGTTTTATTTGAACGTTTTTTAGGTACAGTATCCTGGTTTACAGTGATAGTACCACTTGTTAATATTGCTTTATCTGTTTTATGCGTTGTTTTTGCAGTGGCATATCCTAATGCACATGTGGCTGCTACGGCCATCATCAAACTTATCTTTTTCATACTAATTATTATATAATGGTTTATATTAATTAACTATAAATACAACTATTAACCATTTATAATGTTTTTATTTTTTTTACAGATATAGCTTTGCCGCTCTAAATTATTATTAGCTGTACACCATTTTTCAGGTCATTAATCCACTTTCTATTTTGAGTTATCTGCCCAAACAGTAGTTTCTTCTCAATGCATTGCGAATAGAATAAATTTCAAGTTGTTGAATATTAATTAAACGCTAAAGTATTTTATTATAAATTAAACAAAGAATTCCTTTTTATTGTTTGTGATATAGTTATTCCACAACTTCATTAGTCACTATATCATCATGAAAAAAGAAACCAATACAGAACCAGATTTTTCCACTAAAACCACGCCAACGGCTGAACCAACTCTATTAGAATTATTTAAAGACAGCATAATGGATATTTACTGGGCCGAAAACCATCTTGTAAAAAACCTGCCAAAAATGATAGCGGCGGCTACCTCGGGTAAATTAAAAAGCACCATAACCGATCACCTGGAACAAACCAAAGGGCATGTTAGCCGGCTGGAAAAGGTATTTGCATTGTTAGGCCAGGAACCTCAGGCAAAAAAATGTGATGCAATGGAAGGTTTAACCAAAGAGGGTGAAGGGATTATTGAAAGCACCGAAGAAGGAACAGCCACAAGAGATGTAGGTATTATTCTTGCTTCACAAAAAGTTGAGCATTACGAAATAGCAACTTATGGCGGCTTAACTCAACTGGCAAAAACATTAGGATTGAGTGATATATCAAATCTGCTGTATCAAACGCTTACAGAAGAAAAAGCTGCGGATGAGCTACTAACTGATGTAGCTGAAAACGAGATAAATTACAAGGCATCAGAAGAAGCCTTATAAACCTTAAAGTATAAAATTATAATGGCAAACAAAAAAACTAAGCCGGAAAAACCTGCTGCGGAACCAAGCAATCAAAAAAGCGAACAACTGGGCCAATTCAGAGATGATGCAAGTGGTCAGTTAATGACTACCAACACGGGTACAAAAATTAATGATGACCAAAACACACTAAAGGCGAGTGACCGTGGCCCATCTCTGCTGGAAGATTTTATCCTGAGAGAAAAGATAACACATTTTGATCATGAACGTATTCCTGAACGGGTGGTGCATGCTCGCGGATCTGGTGCTCATGGCGTGTTTAAAGTATATGAAAACCAATCAGCGGTAACCAAAGCCCTTTTCCTGAATGATACAGAAACAGAGACACCGGTATTTGTCCGCTTCTCAACTGTTGCAGGTTCTCGCGGATCAACCGATTTGGCGAGGGATGTGCGCGGTTTTGCTGTAAGGTTTTATACGCAGGAAGGCAACTTTGATTTAGTGGGCAACAATATTCCGGTATTTTTCATTCAGGATGCTATTAAATTCCCTGATGTGATCCATGCTGTTAAACCAGAACCTGATAACGAGATACCGCAGGCGGCATCTGCTCATGACACGTTTTGGGACTTTATTTCTTTAACGCCAGAATCAACCCATATGATTATGTGGGTAATGAGCGACCGTGCTATACCACGCAGTTTCCGTATGATGGAAGGCTTTGGGGTACATACTTTCAGGTTTGTAAATGCGGAGGGCGTAGCCAGCTTTGTAAAATTCCATTGGAAACCATTATTGGGTGTACATTCTGTTGCCTGGGATGAAGCACAGAACATATCAGGTAAAGATCCGGACTTTCATCGTCGTGACCTTTGGGACTCTATTGAAAGCGGCGCTTTCCCTGAGTGGGAACTGGGTATACAAATTGTACCGGAAGAAGATGAGTTTAAGTTTGAATTTGACTTGCTTGACCCTACCAAGATTATACCTGAAGAACTGGTACCTGTACAGCGCATTGGTAAAATGACATTAAACCGTAACCCGGACAACTTTTTTGCCGAAACTGAACAAATAGCTTTCCACTTAGGACACATTGTGCCGGGTATTGATTTTACTAATGACCCATTATTGCAGGGTCGGTTATTCTCTTATACCGATACCCAATTACTGCGTTTAGGCGGGCCAAACTTTCAGGAAATTCCTATTAACCGCCCCATTGTACCGGTTTACAATAACCAGCGCGACGGGCATATGCGACAGGCAATTAATGCCGGCAAAACCAGTTATAGTCCAAACTCGTTAGGTGGTAACTCCCCTGCCCAGGCCAAAGCTACCGAAGGCGGCTTTGTTAGCTACAATGAACGCATTGATGGCCGTAAAATAAGGGTAAGAAACAAAAGCTTTTTAGACCACTTTAGCCAGGCAAGGTTATTCTTCAACAGCCAGTCTGACCCGGAAAAGAACCACATAATAGATGCTTTGAGCTTTGAATTAGGTAAAGTTAAAACCGTTGCTATTCGTGAACGTATGCTGGGTATTTTATCTATGATAGATAAAGGGCTTGCTACAGAAGTAGCCTATGCATTAGGCTTGCATGTACCAACTCCTGAAACTCCTATTAATAAAAATATCCCTGCTGATGCTGACCCGGCAGATTACGAATCTGTACAGGTGGAGAGTACATTGAAAAAGTCAGAGGCCTTAAGCATGGCTAATACGATAAAGGATAGCATTCAAACACGTAAAGTTGCTATACTGGCTGCGGATGGTGTGGATGAAAAATCATTATTCGCAGTTAAAGAAGCCATAGAAGCTGAAGGCGGCGTAGTTGAAGTAATTGCGCCCAGGTTAGGTTTTATCACGTCTCAAAATGATGAACAGATACAGGCAGATGAAAGCTTCCTGACTGCTGCATCTGTTTTATTTGACGCGGTTTATGTACCCGGCGGCACCAACAGCGTTGCTTCAATTGCAGCCGAGGCCAATGCCATTCATTTTCTGAATGAAGCATTTAAACATTGTAAGCCCATAGCTGCAGATGCCAATGCCATGCAAGTTTTAGAGGCCACTTATTTCAGTAAAAAAATTGAAAATGATGAAGGTGTTATAGTGAGTGGCGATGCTAAAGGCTTAGCCAGTCAGTTTATTGAAGCTATTAAGCAGCACCGTTTCTGGGAAAGAGAAAAACCGAGAAAAATACCTGCTTAGAATTAATTAAAAAAAGTCCTCTTAACCAGAGGACTTTTTTTATTGTTCTAATATTGCAATTGCACCCTCATTGCCTTGCTGAGCGGCAATATCAAATACCGATAGGCCCCTTGAATCAAGAATAGTTTTATCTGCTCCATTATCCAATAATTGTTTAACCATATCATTGCGCCCAAACATAGCAGCAAACATTAAAGCTGTGCCACCATTGCCATGCTGCTGGTTTAAATTCGCGCCCTCATCAATTAGTAGCTGAGCTATATCAGGGTATCCTTTAAAGCAAACGCCCATCAGCGCTGTATTACCGCCAAAATCAGCAGCGTTAATATCTGCTCCTGCATCAATCAATACTTTAGCGGCTTCATAGCGGTTATTATAGCAAGCAATTGTAAGGGGAGTATAGCCCTTTTCATCTTTAAAATTAAAATTTGTGTTTTGGCTTGCCAATTCTTTTAATACCGGCACTTCCCCAATCCGGGCTGCATGTATAATAGCAGTATGTAGTATATCCATACCACATCAAACATATTTAGCAGTACAAAAGTTTAAGTCTTGTTGCTTATTTATTTACAAATTCATCCTAATAATTAAATTCCTGGTTTACTTCAAAATAACCTTTGTAGCTCCATAACCAAACTTCTCTTTACGGGCATCCATAAAGGTTTGTACTTTGGGGTGTTTGCTCAGCAGTTTGTGCAACTCGTGTTTTAAAATACCATTGCCTGCTCCGTGTATGAAAGTGATATCAGGCATTTGGTGCACTATAGCTGCATCTAACGCTTTCTTAAAATTGTCTGTTTGAATGTTCAGTATCTCGCTGTTGCTTAAAAACTGGTAATCATCACGTAACTTTTCAATATGCAGGTCAAGCTCACTCACCGGCTTTTGTACTTCCTGTTTCTCCTGGGCAGGTTTAAAAAAGCTTTCTTTTAGCTTTTGGGCATCTATTATCAGTTCTGGCTCGTCAAGCTGTATCAGCCATGCTTGCTGCTTTAAAATTGGCACTAATTTTTTAGCGCCCGAAAAATCCTTCGCCTTAAACTGCTCTGTAATATTTAAAGGCGCTACCGAAGGCTGATTTTGCCTGGTGAAAAACAAAACCTGAAAAATAAATTTTGGCCACAATTGCAGGTCGGAAAGTTTTGCAGAATATATTTTAGCCGAAGATTGAGGCTCAATAATACCTGCAAATTCGCCCTTAAGTGTTTTCTGCTGTTCGGTAGTAACAGCGGTTAATAGTTGGTAAGATGTATCGTTTACCAGATATAAATGTACCAGCGCGTTTGCCTTAGCATCAGTTACCACAGCAATATGCACACCCTTGCTTTTAAACTCACCTGCAGGCAGGTTTGTTGGTGCCACGTAATCTTCATCATGGCTTGCAGCGCCATGCCCGTGAACGTATGTTACTTTGCTGGCCAGTACAGGTATCTCAAAGTCATCCTCAACGGTTACCCCTATCATTTGCTCGTCAATAATGCGGGTTACATAGCCTTCCAGCTTCTCATCAACAAACCGCACAAAGTCGCCTAATTTATATCTCATGTTTTTAATAAGTAAAATACAAAGGTATTTATTAATATACTATAACCTTACTTATAAACTTACATTTACATAATAACCTCGGTTTTAAACTTTGATAAAAAACCAGAGCTTTATGAATTTTGTTTGGATGAAAACCAAACCATGCCTATTTTAAATGACCTGGATATAATACTTTATGTACAACTGCTGGAGCATGTGAACATAACATCATACCGTATGCTTATAATGATAGCAAAAATTTTAAAATACGATGACGCCAAACAACTGCTTATTGAAAACTTTGATGAATCTGCAGATAATGACAAGCTGTTTTTGCTGATAGCTAAAGAATACATTACCAGTGATTAATTATCTGATAATTAGCTTGTAAAAAACAGAGCCAGGCATAAAGCCCGGCTCTGTTAGCTATTTAATACCCCTACTAAAATAACTTAAACAAATAAAAAAAATTAAATCAATGCACACAAGCCTTTAACCTTAAAGCAGTGTAACAATTCGTTTACTAAAAACGTCTATATTCACAACCTATCTTTTTTAACTTTGCTTCAGCTTAAAGTTTAACAATCGCTTATATAACACAATGAATATATTAAAATCTATACTACTAACCGCTTTTTTCAGCGGTGTTTTTTTACAGTTGCAGGCGCAAAACTTGTACATGCCACGCGATATTAAGCAGGCATACGCAAAAGGCACACGTTCGCCTGATGGTAAACCCGGCAGCAAATACTGGCAAAACTTTGGCCGTTATAATATCTCTATAACCGCTACCCCTCCGGACCGTACTGTAAAAGGTACCGAACAGATCACCTATATAAACAACAGCCCGGATACTTTAAAAAGGCTTAATATGAAGCTTATCCTAAATATTCACCGCCCGGGCGCGGCAAGGGACAGGGCTACAGGTGCCGATTATCTTACCCAGGGTATACAGATAGACACCTTCCTGATAAGTGGGCAAAAAAAGATATGGAACAATACCACCATGGCATCAACTAACCAGGCGGTAAACTTACCTAATGCTTTAATGCCGCATGATTCTGTAAAAATTAATATTGCCTGGCACTTTGATGTAAGCAAGCAAAGCGAACGCGAGGGTATGATAGATTCAACAACCTATTACCTGGCCTATTTTTACCCACGAGTAGCTGTTTATGACGATTACAATGGTTGGGACCGCATAGAATTTGTAGACTCGAAAGAGTTTTATAACGATTTTAACGATTACACCTTAAATGTGACTGTTCCTAAAAACTATATTGTTTGGGCAACAGGCACCCTGCAAAATCCTGCACAGGTTTTACAAAAGGAGTATGCCGATAAGCTGCAAAAATCAATGATTAATGATAGCACCATGCATATTGCTACTTTAGAGGACCTGGCAGGTAAAAAAATCACAACCCAAAATGCCATGAACACCTGGACATGGAAAGCCACCAACATTAGCGATATGGCAGTTGGTATAAGCGATCATTATTTATGGGATGCGGCAAGTGTTGTGGTTGATAAAGCAACCGGCAGACGATCAAGCGTGCAGGCGGCTTATTCTGAAAAAGGAACGGATTTTAAAAAATCAGTACAAAACGGGCGCAATGCTTTAGGCTGGTTCAGTAATAACTGGCCGGGTGTGCCCTACCCATTCCCAAAGATGACAGCTTTTCAGGGATTTGCTGATATGGAATACCCAATGATGGTAAACGATAGCCAGGTAGGCGACCCAGGCTTTGCACAATTGGTACAGGACCACGAGATAGCGCACACCTGGTTCCCATTTTATATGGGTATTAATGAAAGCAAATACGCCTTTATGGATGAGGGCTGGGCAACTACATTTGAATACCTTATAGGCATTGAAGAAAAAGGCCCGCAGCAGGCCGCTGCTTTTTACAAACAATTTCGTATAAACAGTTGGATTAATAATAAATCGACAGCCGAAGATCTGCCAATAATCACTCCATCAAACGAGCAAACCGGCGGCTATGGTAACAACGCTTACGGCAAACCATCATTAAGCTACCTGGGCTTAAAAGACATGTTGGGCGATGAATTATTTAAAAAAGCATTGCATGGCTATATGGATAGATGGCACGGCAAGCACCCTATACCATGGGATTACTTTAATTCAATAAGTAACATAAGCGGCAGAAATTTGGATTGGTATTTTAAAAATTGGTTCTTCACCAATGGTTATAATGACATAGCAATATCAAACGCGGTAAAAGGTAAAGATGGCTATACTTTAACGGTTAACAACATTGGTGGTTTTGCTATTCCGTTTGATGTTGTATTAACCTTTACTGATGGCAGCACTAAAACCATCCACCAAACCCCCGCCGTTTGGGAAGCTAACCAGAAAAAAACATCCGTAACCTTTAAAGCTGTAGTAGGTAAGAGCCTTAAGTCTGTAACTTTAGATAACGGTATTTTTGTTGATGCTAATAAGGCTGATAATACCTGGACAGCTAAATAGAAATAAACTTTGGGATGCTAAAACCCAATCATGTTGTTGCGAGAAATAATACGGCCATGTCATTGCAAATGACATAGTTATATACTCAAATGACAACTAATCAAAAGTCCACCGCCTAATTAGCCGGTGGACTTTTTATATCAGGTAAATACCTTACACGTTCTGGACAGAATTATTCCAGTCGCCGGCAGTACTTTTTACTTTTGATTTTGCAGCATCAGCAGCAGCTTCGGCATCACTGGCGGCGGCGCCGAATTTTGATTTTACAGAATCAACAACATTACTGCCATATTCTTTCGCACTGCTGGCAGTTGTTTGTGCTTTGTCTTTAGCTGTTGCAATTAAATCGTTTACATAGTCAGCTATCTCGCCTCTTAAGTCTTCGCCTTTTTCAGGAGCCAACAATAAACCCAAAGCGGCGCCTGCCGCAGCACCCACTAAAAGTGCTGCTATAATTTTTGCTTGAT
>JAQBNZ010000085.1 GCA_028288285.1 Mucilaginibacter sp. | reverse complement strand
GGTAATAAGAAGAGAGATGAAGCAAAAAACCAGGGAAAAAATAAAAATCCGCATGTTAACTGGTATTATATATCCCTTATCATAGAAGGTAACCAGAGAAAAGGGCTGATCAGAAACTGGCTTAATACGCAGCAAATGCTGCTTCCCATAAAAGTTCACCTCATTAAAACCTCTTTCCTGGTTAGCGGCCACTGCCTCCTTGATTTCTCTTGGGTCTTCCATTTTGTCAAATAGATTTTCCCTGAGATTACGGTTTCTATAAGAATGAATTTGCACATTTCCCTCCCTATCAATAATACAAAAGCCATAACCGGCGGGAAGGAGTGGATATACTATAGGCAGCATCTTAGTTCCAAGTGTCGCCAGGAAGACAGGATCCTTTTGGTACCTGAAATGCCAGGCACTGTTTTTAGCCACAACTATTGTAAATTCACTATTTGATATACTATAAACAGCTTCCCAGGTAAATCTTTTACCGGAGCCGTCCGGAAGAAACAAAGTTTCCTTATTCTTAATGTTTTGAAAGGATTTTCTATCGCTCACATCTGCAAGAACAGAGGTTGGTTTATCTGGGGTGACCTTTACATGTTGTTTTCCGGACATACCAGTCCAGCTTATATTGTAAAAAGAATTTGTTTTAATTGATTGTGCTTTAGCTATGCTATCGAATACTTTATTTATGCTTTTCTGATCCAAACTGTCCCGGTCTATAGAGGAATAAACTTTTGCAAAGCCAACGTCTAACGAGTCTAACTGATTATAACTATTAATTAATTGATGTCGGAAGCGGGAATCAACCTGCTCTGATATTTTTTTTAAATTATTCGCCACCTGTTCCTCCTCTCCTTTCCACAACCAATATTGGATAGCCATTATGGTTATTAAAGAGGCGGCTATAAAAATGGATAAGCTAAACAGAAAGAAATCTGCTATGCCTACCACCTCATTTGAGTCCATTATGTAAAACTTCAACACCGGTAGCAGTACTAATACCAAAAGAAACGCCACAGCTATTGGAAAAATGAAGGAAAAAGGTATATTATCTAAGGTTGCATCATAGTCTTGCTTGTTTACAAATCCGCACAATACTAATTGATGTGTACCTACATAGAATACATAAAAAAACATTTTATATGGGGAACCTTCTACAAAAATATCGAGAATACCTTTTGTACTTTTTGTCAGGAGGCTATCAGCCATAATACTTGACACCGTACTAACTTCAGGATCCTCATAAATCGACTGTCCTTTTTTACCTACTTCCAGTTTCAGCAACATATATGATGTAAACAACTCTTTCTTTTGAGAAACAAGTAGCGAAAACAAAAAATTTCTGAGGGATTCTGAAATCTCGATGCTATCTCCATCGGGCTTTTTTATTACATTAACTAAATAGCTTCTGGTTATTTCTTTTAAATAGGTGGCTGAATCCGAATGTGCAGATTGGCCAACGCTTTTCGCTTTCCCTTTAGCTGAATGAGCGCTAACTGTGCCGACTATGTTATTTAAAACAAATAAATTTTTAATTAAAGTATCATTTTCGGTTGTAGTATGGAAGTTATCAAATAACTTTAAATGGTTTGAACTTTTACCCTCTATGCTGGCTGCTATTGTGTGAAGAATTATAAAACCATTTTTATTAGTAGCATCCTTATTACGAGGAATGAAATAGTAAAAATAACCTGAAATAAAAATGCCTGATATTGCCAATATAAGTATTGACCAGGTCAAGTACCGCCGTCGCCGGGAAAAGAAAGGGATATTCATACCGTTACCATTAATAGATAATAGAACATTAATACGGCTTACAGAGGGATGGCTTTAATCATAAAAAGCAAAAGGAACGCCGTTATACCAGAAAACATTAAGCTTTAGTACTGTCTTATCATTTCTAAATCAGTCTCAAAAGAAAGAATTGAGCTGAATTGAATTCAACAGCAAATTTTAAAAGTTCAGATAAGATTATAAGACAAATATATTTGTAATTGAACTCCGGTAAAATAGCTATTAGTAGCTATTTTACACCTATTTCCTGTTGTTAAACTGTCACTTCCTTAACGTAAATTTCGGAAAATGAATAAATGAAATAGGCTATTTGAGTGAGGCATATTTGTAGTGCCTAATCTCCTCTAAACGGCAAGTCATTCCGTCCAAATGGAACACGAGTGGACAAAAGCTAAATAGTTCAAGTGAGCATATATGTACTTTGAATGATTAGGTAAAGGCACTTATGGGCAAAGAATTCGCAATGATATACCCTATTTAACTTTTATAAAACATTAGCTTTACATTGCATTAACCAATTAAGCTGAAATTCATTTTATGAAAAGGAAAATCTTTATCCGGCTGGGTGGTACGCTTGCCGCCGGTACATTACTGGCACCGCTTAATTCATGGGCACAGGTGCCAAGGCCCCAAAACTGGGCAGGCAACCTTACTTACAGCACAGGCAATGTGCAATATCCAAAGTCGGTAGCCGAGGTGCAAGCTGTAGTTAAAAAACATCCAAAGCTTAAAGCTTTGGGCACAAGGCATTGTTTTAACACCATTGCCGATAGCAAGGATGACCTGCTATCAACCCGCGATCTCAATAAAGTAGTTTCATTAGATAGAAAAAACAAAACAGTTACCATAGAAGGCGGCATCAAATACGGCAAATTGGCTCCGTATCTGCACACGCATGGCTTTGCTTTGCATAACCTAGCTTCGCTGCCGCATATCTCGGTTGCGGGTTCTATTACAACGGCTACGCATGGTTCGGGTATCAAAAATGGTAACCTGGCCAGTTCGGTTAGCGGTCTGGAAATGGTAATTGCCGATGGTTCGGTAGTGCATTTCTCTAAAGCTACTGACGCAGCAAAGCTTAATGCTGTAATTGTTGGCCTGGGTGCCATTGGGGTAATCACAAAGGTTACGCTGGACATTATCCCAACTTTTATGGTGAGGCAGCGGGTATTCACAAATATGCCACTGGCGCAAGTAAAGCAAAATTTCGAAAAGATCGTTTCAGCCGGATACAGCGTAAGCCTGTTTACCGACTGGCAGGGCGAGAACGTGAGCGAGGTTTGGATAAAAAGCCGGGTTGGTACCGAAAAAGATCATACCGAAGCTGAGTTTTATGGGGCTAAAGCCGCCACTAAGAACCTGCACCCTGTTATAACACAATCGGCCGAGAAATGTACCGATCAAATGGGCGTTCCCAGTGTGTGGTACGAGCGTTTGCCACATTTTAAGATGGGCTTTACGCCGAGCACGGGTAAAGAGCTGCAATCGGAGTATTTCATACCCCTGCACCATGCAGTAGAGGCTATTTCGGCTATCTCCCGGTTAGGAAAACAAATTGGTCCGCATTTATTTATTACGGAGATCCGAACTATTGCGGCAGACCATTTATGGATGAGCCCTTGCTACAACCAAACATCGGTAACCATACACTTCACCTGGAAACCCGAAACCGCGGCAGTAATGAAATTATTGCCCATCATCGAAAAAGAACTGGCGCCCTTTAACGTACGCCCACATTGGGGCAAATTATTCACCATTTCACCCAAAATATTGGCCTCGCGGTATGAAAAGCTGACGGACTTTAAAAAGGTTGTTGCCACCTACGATCCAAACGGCAAATTCCGCAATGGTTTTTTAGACAGAAACCTATACGGGGCAACTTAGCATTTTATTAGGTAAAGCATACATCTTATGGATGGGTAAAGTATCATTAGCTTTGACATTATTGGTCTACTTTGTAGGGCTACCGTAAAGCACTCCTTTGATGTTAACGTCGATCATCCTGTCCCAGTCGTCTATCTTCAGGCACTCCAATGAAGAATGCGGCATTAAGCCGGCGTTATTAGTGATGACGTCTTAAACAGCTGGCTCTGCGCAAAAAAAGGATAAGATTGATATCGTCATTTTTGATTAAAATATCAATTACGTGTTTTGCAATATTGCCACTGGTGCCCAGAATGATTGCGTTTTTCCATGCTATTTGCCAACTCTTTTTTGAAGATGTTCCGGATAGCGGGCTCCTTCAATCGTAATATTTGACGCAGCGCTCTCAATCTCTCCAAGGTCATCAGAAGTAAGCTTCACATTGGCTGCACCGAGGTTTTCTTCCAGGCGGTGTAACTTGGTAGTACCCGGAATTGGAACTATCCACGGCTTCTGCGCCAGTAGCCAGGCAAGTGCTATTTGAGCAGGAGTAGCATTTTTTTGTTGGGCTATTTTACCCAGCAGATCCACCAAGGCCTGGTTCGCTTTACGGGCTTCCGGGCTAAAGCGTGGAACGATATTACGGAAGTCGGTTTTATCAAACTCAGTATTTTCGTCAATTTTTCCGGTAAGGAAACCTTTTCCCAGTGGGCTGAAGGGAACGAAGCCAATGCCAAGCTCTTCAAGCGTCGGCAGAGTTTCTTGCTCCGGCTCTCGCCACCACAATGAATATTCGCTTTGAAGAGCAGCTACTGGTTGTACAGCATGAGCTTTACGAATAGTTTGTACGCCTGCCTCCGAAAGACCGAAGTGCTTCACTTTGCCTTCCTGAATAAGATCTTTAACTGTTCCCGCCACATCCTCAATGGGCACATTCGGATCGACACGATGTTGATAAAACAGATCGATATGGTCAGTCTTCAGTCTTTTAAGTGCGGCCTCTGCCACTTTCCTGATGTTTTCCGGTTGACTGTTCATTCCCTTAGCCGTTTCGCCATCTTCAAAACCAAATTTAGTCGCAATCACCACCTGGTCGCGAAAAGGTGCAAGTGCTTCTCCAAGCAGATCTTCATTCTTAAACGGCCCATAAGCTTCTGCGGTGTCAAAGAAAGTGACACCACGTTCAACGGCCGCATGTAAAAGTTTGATGGCATCCTTGGTATCTGTAGCAGGGCCGTATCCAAAGCTTAACCCCATACAGCCAAACCCTATAGCAGAGACTTCCAGGCCACTGTTTCCTAATTTTCTCTTTTCCATTATCTGTTCTCCTTATTTATTAAGCTATAATATTCTTCGTCGGTTACCGGTTGTAACCAATCTACTACACCTTTCTGTGTGTTGGTGCTGATAGCGATGTGGGTAAACTCGCTATCGGGAGACGCGCCATGCCAGTGTACCAGATCTGGCGGAATGGTTACCACATCTCCCTTTTTTAGCACTTGTATGGCCTTCCCTTTTTCCTGGTAGTAGCCGGTGCCGTCTATAACAATCAGGATCTGTCCGCCCGGATGGGTATGCCAGTTGTTTCTTGCACCGGGTTCAAAAACTACGTTGCCTATCACACTATTGAAAGTGGTATCATTTGCAACCAATGGTTTTACCCATGCTGTGCCCATAAAATATTCAGCCGGGGCTCTGTTACCTTTAGGGAAAATGGTGTTTGTTTGATTATCTGATGTATTCATAAGTTTTGATTTATGCCTTGCAGCGATAAAGAAATAACAAACAACTTACCGTATTGTTAAATCCCTCCTTCTACAAATCGCCGCCAAGCAAGCGGTTGATAGAATTAAATACAAAATTACACCAGTGATAAGCCTTGCGTTAATAATAATCAAACAAAATATTAAGGATTTCAAACAATCTTAACCCGTTGAGATTTCGGGATGGTGCCTTTGAGCTTTTTAAATAGGTAGGATATTCAAACCCTAAAGCATAAGTAATTTCACTAATGTTCCAGTCTTATGTGCTAAACACAAAAGTCTATCAAAATTAGCTTCAAAGAGCAATTCTTTCCCTTATAGGCAGTTAAACACCAATTGATTTAATTTTGCTGTGTAAATTTGCTAACGTCGTAGTTAATAATTCCAGGTTTATTGGTTTTGACATGTAGCCATCCATACCTGCTTTGAAACAATTGTCTTTATCTTCGGCAAGTGCATTGGCGGTCATTGCCAGAATCATAGGTTTAAAGCCATATATTTTCCTGATCAACCTTGCAGCTTCAAGGCCATCAATATTAGGCATCTGAATATCCATTAAAATTAATTCATATTGTTTTTGGCTCATCATATCCATAACTTCCTGGCCATCGTTAGCCAGATCGGGTCGATAGCCAAGTTTGTTCATCACCCTGATGATCAACTTTTGGTTCATGATATTATCCTCTGCTATAAGTACTTGAAAAGGATAATCCAAAGCAAAATCTTCTGAGAGTACTGTTTTTTTCTTTTCGATGTTTACCGGAACTTCTTTTTTTAATTCTGACTCGAGCACATTGTATAAATGAAGTTGTTTAACCGGCTTTGTGAGTACTGCATTAAATAAATGCGGATACATCTTTTTGCTTTCGTTACCAACAGAGCTTAAAAGTATTATCGGGCTGTAATTTGGAAGAGACTTAATTCGGGTACTTAACGTTATACCATCCATATTCGGCATCTGCATATCCGTGATAATCAAATCAATATCTTTTTGTTCAGAGAGAATAACTAATGCCTCCTGGCCTGATGATACGGCAGTGGCAACCATTTTCCACTTTTCTAATTGTATTTTTAATATCCTTAAATTTGTTGCGTTATCATCTATAACCAGTACCTTTTTTCCCGCGCAAATATTTATACCTGGAATTAATTTTGAGGTAACCAAATCAGCTCCTTTCTCACAAATTATATTAAAGGTAAATGTACTTCCATTACCGTGATCGCTTCTTACAGCTATATTACCTCCCATTAATTTGATCAGACGCTGGCTTATTACCAGGCCAAGCCCGCTGCCTCCATATCTTCGGGTTATTGATGAATCTATCTGATTAAACGCTTTAAACAAATTCTCAATTTGTTCTTCGGGTATGCCTATACCAGTATCGCGAATTTCAAAAAATACCTCAAACTCCGTTTCATTTATTGCAGCTGTGGTTACTCCAACAAACACCTCTCCCCTATGCGTAAATTTAACTGCGTTGCCTATTAAATTAATCAGTACCTGCCTGAGCCTCGATCCATCAGTATGTAAACAGGCCGGTATGTTATCATCAATATGATAAATAAGGTCTATTTTAGCTTTTGCCGTCCTTGCTGCAAAAAGGTCAAATACATCTTCAATGCATTTTCTCAATTCGAAGTCCTGATGATCAAGCTCGAGGTTACCTGATTCAATTTTTGAGAAATCAAGTATATCATTTATAACCGTTAATAATGATTCGCCACTGTTTAAAATAGCGTCCGTATATTCACGTTGTTCAATATCAAGTTCGGTTTCAGCAAGCAGCGATGCCATACCAAGCACACCATTCATGGGCGTTCGTATTTCATGGCTCATGGTGGCCAGGAATGTACTTTTTGCTAAATTTGCCTTTTCAGCTTCTTGCGTTGCTTTCTCGGCTTCTTCCCTGGCTTTATGCTCCTGTTCTTTTTGATAGTATAATTCTTCTGACTGCGCCTGCAGTTCTACTGACTTTGCCTGCAGTTTGGCATTAAGCGCTTGCAGGTCATTAGCTTGCATACTTATTTGTTGTGTGCGCTCAGCAACTTGTTTACCCAGCTCAATTCTTTGCTTTTCGAAAAAATTAGTCCTTAGCCGGTAAATAATATATGATACGCTGATAAATAGGATGGCCGATATTATGCGGAACCACCATGTCATCCAGTAAGGCGGAACAATAATAACCCGGATAGATGCAGGTTGTTCATTCCATACACCATCGTTATTTGAAGCTTTAACTAAAAATGTATATGTACCAGGATCAAGATTGGTATAGGTAGCACTACGCTTATTACCAACATACCTCCATTGGGGGTCAAAACCATCTAATTTATAAGCATATTTATTTTCCTGTGGAGCTGTATACTCAAGCGCGGCATACTCAAAAGTAAATACAGACTGATCATGTTTAAGTGTTATTTCACTGGCGATTGTAATATTCTGTTTTAATGGATTATTCTCTGTATGATCTTGTACCGGTTTATTAAATAGTTCAAACCCGGTTATTCTTACAACCGGTTTATTATCATTAAACTCCAAATTTGAAGGGTCAACAATATTAAAGCCGTTTATACCACCAAACGCTATCTGTCCGGCAGGTAAGGTAGTTCCACTTGCAAAGTTAAACTCTATGTTTTTTATACCGTTACGTTCGGTAAAATTACGGTAATGTTTTTTTACAGGATCAAACCGGGTTATGCCCCTTAATGAGCTTAACCATAAAAAGCCCTGTTTGTCTTCTGCTATATAGTTAATAGTGTTATTTATTAATCCGTTCTCTTCAGTATAAGAAGCTATTATCTTATTTGATCTTATATCTAAACAATTAAGACCGCCCTCCATGGTTGCTATCCACATATGGCCCTTTTTGTCTTCATGAAAATAGCTTATTACATCACTGGTAAGATCACTGTTATCAGTATTTATCCGGATGAACTTCCTTGTAGAAGGGTTATAAACAGATATACCGTTGGTATACCCGCCCATCCATATATTACCTTTTTTATCTTCGTATAAAGCCTCTATGGAATTATCACTGAGAGAATTGGGGTTTTTTACATTTTTAACAATCTTCTTTACTGTGTTACTTTTTGGATCCAATACTTCCACTCCACCCCGGTCGGTTCCTATCCAAATATTACCTTTATGATCCTCCATTAGGGCATAAATAGCGGTACTGCTAATATTATTTGGCCCATTACCATAAGGGTAATGGGTAAAAAAGCCCGTCTTAGGGTTGAAACGTTCTAAACCGACACTGTATGTACCAATCCATACGGCAGTATTTTCTTTATTAATAAGTACACATGAGGTATAATTGCTGGCAATACTCGATTTAACTCTAGGATGATGACTGTACGTTTTAATTGAACCGGCTTTATAGTCAAAAAAGTCAAGTCCGGCATCTGTAGCAAGGTATAAGTTTCCTTTAACATCAGCAGTTATACCTCTGATTATATTCTTGGCAGAGGGGATATTATATTCTTCGGCTTTAAAAGCCGGAAATACATTATAGTTTTTGCTGATTTTTAATACACCTTCGCTTGATGTACCTATCCACAGGGTATTCTGGTGATCTGCCCAGATAGAGTAAATCCCGTCGTTAGGCATGTTTTTACTATAGAGCTTATCATTTATTTTTATAAAGGTTCTTTTATTGACATCAAATAATTGTAATGTTGTGTTGGTACCTACCCATAATTGCCCGGCTTTATCACTCGAAATGGCATAAATAGGATTTTTTTCGTTTGCAGTAAATTTATCTATCTCATTAGCATAGCTTGTAAATGCATTATTGACTTCATTATAAATATTTAATCCCCTGCTTGTAGCTATCCACAAGTTATGATTCTCGTCTTCCGTTATAGCGTGAATTCTATTGTTACTAATAGTTTTCTTATTTGTTTCATCATGCAAAAACCGGGTAAAAATATTCTGCACAGAGTTGAACAGATTTAAGCCTTTTGAAGTACCAATCCATAATTTATGAGTACTATCTTCAAATATGGAATAAATTAATGAATTGCTTAAGCTATTAGGATTGTTAGGCTGGTTATTGAAATGTTTAAACGTATTTGTTTTTTTATTCAGCAGGTTTAAACCGTCTTCGGTACCCACCCATAAATCCCCTTTTGAATCATTGTAAAGGCAAGTAATAATATTATTACTAATTGTACCTGATTTTTTTGGATCATTCCTATAATTAATGAAACTTTCATTAGCCCGGTTATATTTACTTAAACCGCCCAGCCTTGTACCAATCCAAATGTTACCTTCTTTATCTTCGCAAATTGCCTGTACGTAATTTGCAGGTAAGCTTCTTGAGTTTTTAAACAGGTGTTTATATATCGTAAACTTATAACCATCGTACCTGTTTAACCCATCCTGGGTACCAAACCACATGAAACCATAACTATCTTTGAGAATACAATTGATAGAATTTTGGGAAATTCCGTTAGAACTATTGAGTTTGTTGATTTTAAGACCTATATCTTGCGCAGATATAGAAATAGTAACAAGGCATAATATGGTTGAAATTAAAAGTATTAAAGCCTTTTTAGTAAAAAACATATTATGTTTAAAATAACTTATACGACAACTTCAATGATAAGTTATTTTAATTAATTAACCCTAATTGCCAGATAAAAAAATGTGTTTTATAAACGCAACTATTATTTAATTTCAAGAAACAGTTATTTCTGCACGTACGTCAATTATCGACTGTAACCAAGATCGATGCTTAATTCTGCAGTAAATATTAAGCCATAGTTTATCACATTTAGCGTATGCTTGCCGGGGTACAGAATGTCCAGCCTTCTTTTTAAATTTTTAATGCCAATGCCGGCGCTTTCATCAGATTGGTTTGCTGATTGCGCAATGTCATTCATTACACTAAAGTATAGCTTATGCTGATCAGATACTTTTAAAGTAATGCCGATGGTGGTACAATTAAACGTATCAGTACCATGCTTGAATGCATTTTCTACTAATGCTATCAAAAGCATTGGCCCGATATAAAATGAAGAATAATCACCATCCATATCTGTGTTAATAGTAACCTCTTTACCAAACCTCAGCCGCTGCAATTCTATATAGCTTTTTAAATATGCAACTTCTTTATTAAGCGGCACTTTATTTTCATCGCTTTCATAAAGCATATAACGCATCAGTTGTGAAAGGTTCACAATGGCTGGTTCTATCAGTTCTGATTTTTTGCGTGCAAGTAAGGTTAAATTATTTAACACGTTAAATAGAAAATGTGGATTGATCTGTGAGCGTAAAAAACTAAGTTCTGTTCGTAAATGAACGGTTTCCCGTTCTTTTACATTTGCTAAACGGATGTTATTATCCAAAATTATGCGATAGCAGTAACTACAAAGCAAAACAATTAAAGGCGAAAGCACGCGTATAAAGCTAACCGGCCCCACGCCTTTTGGCGGGCCAAATACTGGCCTTTGCCCAGCATTGAATATATGCTGCCGCATTGGTGGGCCCCTAAAAAACCACCAGTGCAACCAAAAGCATATTAATAACCCGCAGAGTGATAAAAGATATATTGACCAGCCCTTACTTTTCAGCAGCGGATACAGCAGATAGGTATGAATATAAAACAAAAAGAGCAATAAGGTATTAGTAATAAATATATTAACAAGAAAGTGGTTACGCATAGCTTCCGGCATATTCGCCGGCGGGTTAATAAAAGGGAGTATCAGTAACAGGAACCATACCAACAGTGGTATAAGATTGTAGAACCCCGATCTGAGCGTCAACTTTGTCATTGTTGCAAATAATGTTTAAAATACAATAATGCACAAAAACACTCGACCAATGACCTTAATGAAGCGACGAAACACGTTAAATAATGTTAAAATTAATACGAATATGTATTGCATCCTGTTTCTTTGACATAGTAAACCTCTAATGGTTGCTGAGGTAGATATGCGGTGTATTATAATTGACGATGAGCCCCTGGCACTCGAACTTTTAGAAGATAACATCAAACAGGTTGAACGATTACAACTGGTAAGCAGTTGCCGCTCGGCTGCACAAGCAATGCAGGTATTGCATGAGCAACCAGTCGATCTTATTTTTTGTGACATACAAATGCCGGGGATAACAGGGTTGCAACTTGTAAAAAGCCTGGCTCAAAAACCAATGGTAATATTTGTAACGGCTTATCATGAATTTGCAGTGGACGGGTTTGAATTAGACGTTATTGATTACCTGCTAAAGCCCGTACCCATAGAGCGTTTTTTAAAAGCATGTAACAAAGCACTGTATTTGTTTGACCTGCAAAACCGCCCTACTCATACAGTGCTTCAAAGCAACAGGGATCATCTTTTTGTATATGCCGAGTATGATCTGGTAAGAATTAATCATGGTGAGATCACTTATATAGAAGGATTAAAAGATTACGTTAAACTGCATCGCAGCGGCTATTCCAAGCCATTATTGTCACGTATCACTATTAAAGCCCTCGAAGAACAATTACCCGCAGAGCAGTTTTTTCGTACCCATAAATCATATATTGTTAACTTAGGGTATGTACAATCTGTTCGTAAGGGTCGCATTAAACTGGATGGTGTAGAAGTGCCCTACACTGATAATTACAAGGGGGTAATTAGCCGCATGACAGGTAAAGCATTTTAAATTACTGCACATGTAGCGCTTTGGTCTACATTATATAGTGTTTCATCTCATTTATTTGATAACGGCATTTACATCCATCAAATTAGCGCAATCATGCTAATTTGATGGATAAAAAACTACGTTATACATTATTCTTTATTTTTTTAAGTACCCTTGCCTTTGGGCAAAAAACCACACAGGAAAAGCTCAAAAAAATAAGGGTCGACCACTTTTACACCTGCTCGCTGGATCTACTTATGGATTCACTGTCCGCAGCTTATGATATTCCTATTGTTTTTGAACGCGATTCATTAGTTAAAATGGACGTTATGGAACATTTCTTTGACGAACCGCTAAAGAATGTTTTCAAATTCGTTTGCCGCACCAATAACATACAGTATTGGGTTGAGAGCGATGGTACCCTTTACATACTGCAGCAACCAGATGACCTGGAAAGGCTTAAACGCAAGTATGCGCTCAATCAAACTGCACACAGTTTTAAACCGGCTATTGTTGCCGCGGCCACACATCCTCCAAAACATTTCAGGTTTGCTTTAACCGGCAGGGTTACCGATCAAAAAACTGGAGAAGCATTGCCCGGAGCAAATGTGAGGATACGGGGAACTGACCTTAGCAGCCTCACTAATACAAGCGGTAGTTTTACTATACTTAATGTACCAGCAGATACCTCTGTTGCCGAAGTGTCATTTGTAGGGTATCAGCCTGATGTATTCCGGCTGGATAGTACAAGTGTAATGGGCACAGTAAATTTTTCACTTTATCCTTCTATAAATTCGCTCAATCAGGTTCTTATAAGCGCAACAAAGAAAGGCGTTTTAAATACAGATAGCAAAAAAGTAAGCGTATTACAGCTAACACCTGCAGCGCTTGATAAATTACCCAATATTGGCGAAAAGGATATCATGAGAGCTTTTCAGTTAATGCCAGGTATAAGCGCCACAAATGAATCATCATCAGGTATTTATGTACGCGGAGGAACTCCAGATCAAAACCTTGTTACCTTTGATGGTATTACTATTTACCAGGTTGACCACTTATATGGCTTTTTCAGTGCTTTTAACAGTAACGCTATACGAGATGTAGAGCTTTATAAGGGTGGTTTTTCATCCAAGTATGGTGGCCGTCTGTCAAGTGTTACAGAGATAAGAGGAAAAGATGGCAATAAAAAGGAAGCCAATATTGGCGGTGATATTGGCCTGTTAAGCACAAATATTTATGCTGAAGCCCCAATAGGTTCCAAATCATCTGCATTGATTGCTTTTAGGCGTTCTTACCAGGGGCCTTTGTATGATAAGCTGTTCGGGCAATTTAATAGCAGCACCACAAATACCAGTTCTGGCAGTGGCGGAGGTCCAAGATTTGGCGGTGGCGGCGGTGGCGGCGGTGGCGGCGGAATGGGCGGCGGTGGCGGATTTAATACTCAAACCACTCCATCATCTTACTTTTATGATGTGAATGCTAAATATACCTATACTGCATCAGCAAAAAATACATTTAGCTGGACCTTGTACGATGGTGCCGACCGGCTCGATAACAGTAGAGCCATGACATTGCCAGCATTCCAAACCGCATCAAGCAGTGATCTTACAATTACCGATAAAACTCATTATGGCAATTTTGGCACCAGTGTTAAGTGGACTACTTCACCAGGGCAGAAGTTGTTTGGTAGTACCGCACTCAGCTATTCTCAGTTCTATAGTGATCGTACTAACGGCACTACCGGCAGCTTTACTGATAACGGAGTCACATCTGCAATTAATAATGGCATTGTAGAAAATAATAACCTTAGTGATGCTAGTATTAAATCGGATTGGGAATGGAATGCTGCATCTAAATTTAAAATATTATTTGGCGGCTTTGAGTCAAATCTTAAAATCGACTATCAATACACTCAAAATGACACCAGCCGGTTAATAGACCAGCACAACTCCGGAATTACAGCAGGAGGCTATACAGAGGTTGAATATGAACCAAATAGTAAATGGCATATTCAACCGGGGCTGCGTACAACCTATTTTTCTCCAACCGGTAAATTATATACCGAACCACGATTATCGGCTATTTTTCACCTTACGGATAACCTTAACTTAAAAGGTGCAACCGGCCGGTTTTACCAGTTTACTAACCAGGTAACACGTGAAGATGTAAGCGGAGGCAATCGCAATTTTTGGGTGCTTTCAAATAATAGTAATATCCCCGTTGGTGTAGCAGACCATTTTATACTGGGTACCAGTTACGAGACCAACAAATTCCTGTTTGATGTTGAAGCATATTATAAAAACCTTAACGGGCTTACCGAATATACTTTGAGGCAAACAGGTGGTAGCACCAATGGCCGCGCACTTCTTATGGGTGGTGGCGCTACTCAAACAAGCACTATTTCGCAAAATTTTTATAATGGAGTGGGATACACAAAAGGAATTGAATTCTTATTGCAAAAGAAAACAGGCGTTTATACTGGTTGGGTAAGCTACACACTGGGTGAAGCTAAAGATCAATTTGATGTATACGGTGCAAATTATTTTTCTGCTCCGCAGGATATTACACATGAGTTCAAATCAATTAACATGTATCATTTGCAGCGCTGGAGCTTTGCGGCAACATTCATTTTCAGCACCGGCCATCCATATACCGCACCTACAGGTGTTTATACAGTTAATACGCTTGATGGTAATAAGATCACTTATCTGACGGTAAGTGAAAAGAACGCCGAACGTTTACCGGCATATCACAGGTTGGATCTTTCCGCTACGTATGACCTGCTCAAAACCGATGCAAGTAAAATAGGAAGTATCAGCTTCTCCTTGTTTAACGTATACAATCACCGTAACACCTGGTATAACGAATATTATGTACGCGGAGGCCAGGTGGTAACCACAACAGTAAAATATCTGGGCTTTACGCCAAATATAACGCTTAGCCTTAAATTAAAATAATGGTTCATAAACTACAACTTCTATTCCTCGTTCTGGTAATCGCTATCAGTTCATGTAAAAAAGTTACTCCTACTACAGCTGGCGACAGGCCTGTAGTAATTGGTTACCTGTTGGCCAATCATCCTTTAATGGTAAAGGTATATCAGCAAAAGGCGTTTAACGATACAGCTGCGTATGGCCCCTTAGTAGGTGGCTTACAGCTTCAAATTTCAAATGGACAGCAAACGGTAAGTTTAACAGAAACAAAGACAGGGAACTATACATATTCTGATTCGACATTTTTGCAAACAGGTAAAACATATACACTTCAATTCACCTATACAAGCATTGCGGTAAGTGCAACTACTACCATACCTGCAAAAACTTCAGGTTATACAGCCTCAACTACAGCGTTTGCAAGATTGTCTGTAGCTACACCTGATCAGTATGCCGCTACTGCAGTAAGGTTTAGCTGGAACAACCCGGATTCATTATATCACGTTTTAGTATTTAAAAATGATGACGCAAATACTTATGCCAGCGCAGGTGGAAACCTGCCTTCAAACTTTTCAATTGATGTTAAGAAAGTAGAAACCTATGATGTTACGTACAGGCCGTTCAAATATGCAGGATTTTATAATGCAATACTTTTCACGGTTAATAAAGAGTATAGTGACATACTAACTACCAATACCAATACATCTTCGCAAAATTTAACTAACCCCCCAGGGAATATTCAAAATGGCTATGGTATTTTTACGGGCATGCAGGCAGATACTATAAGATTAAATGTCGCTAATTAATACGAATCGATTGCCGTTTCTTTTAAAATTCATTGCACTTGAAGGCAATGAATTTTAAGATATCGATATAGTAACCTCAGCAGATGCTTATTGCCAGCTTATAGCCATAATTTATACTGTACAGCTGGCAATAAGCATCTGCTA
>JAQBNZ010000081.1 GCA_028288285.1 Mucilaginibacter sp. | reverse complement strand
TAATTCGTTTTTGGACGCCCATTACCTACATGTTTATGCATGCCGGTGTGCTGCACATTTTGTTTAACATGCTTTGGCTGTATTGGATGGGGCAGATATTTGAAGAATACCTGGGCAACAAACGTACTATTGGCCTTTATATAGCAGGCGGCCTGGCGGGCGGGTTGTTATTTGTTGCTGCCTATAATCTGTTCCCGGCGTTTACCAGTGTAAATGCCGCTGCTACCAGTACAATAGTGGGTGCATCAGCAAGTGTAATGGCTATTGTGGTTGGTACAGCTACCTTACTGCCTAATTATACTATATCATTAATATTTATTGGTCCTGTAAAACTAAAATGGCTGGTGCTGTTTTTGGTTGTACTTGATTTTATAATGATAATAGGCAGCAACCCAGGCGGCGAAATTGCACATATTGGCGGCGCTTTAATGGGCTTTATCTACATTAAACAATTACAAAAAGGGAATGACTTTTTAGGTGCTATAAATAATCTGTTTAAACGTTCGCGGCCTAAAATGAAAGTGGTTAACAATAATGCTTCACAAAAAAAATCGTCGGGTTTGCCCCGCCAGGACGAAATTGACCGTATATTAGACAAAATATCAGGCAGCGGATACGATAGCCTAACCAAGCAGGAAAAAGAAACATTGTTCAGAGCAAGTAACAATAATGATAGCTAAAAAACGGGGATTAAGCTTTATTAATAAAATACTTTTATACATTAATTGCCTGCTTTGCCTGGCTCTCTTACTGAGTTATTTTGCCGGATATGTTGATCCGCGAAAATTTTGGCCCTTAGCCTTCTTTGGCCTGGCCTACCCACCGCTTTTATTAGCTGCTATAATTATGGCCGCCTACTGGCTATTGCGTAAAAGCTGGTATGTGCTGTTATCAATTATCACCATTGCAGTTGGATATCATGTATTGGCCAATAATATTGGCTTTAGGTTGCCTGCCGATAGTGATAATACAGTTAATAAAAACACACTAAGCTTAATGACCTATAACGTACATAACTTTAAGGTTTATGGCTCAAACAACACTTTAGCTACCAAGCACGATTTTCTGGAGCTTATAAAAGAGCAAAACCCCGATATTATTGGTATGCAGGAGTTTTATACCCGCAGGCGCGGGCAGTACAACATGATAGATTCGTTGAAGAGAATAATGAACAGCAATGAATACTATTATGAGCCTTTTGACGCCGTACCTGATGAATCAATGGGAATGGCAATATTCTCTAAGTATAAAATATTTAACCACGGCTGGGTTAAATTTAACAACGGCAGCGCTAACCAATGTATTTATGTTGATGTGGAAAAGAATGGCGCTAAGTTCCGTATGTATAGTGTGCACCTGCAATCAATACATTTTGAGCCGGAAGATTACAAGTATCTGGGCAGCTTATCAAGCAAAGGTAAAACGGATATGCATGCTACCAAACGTTTAGGCAGTAAGCTTAAAGCCGCCTTTCTTAAAAGAAGCGAGCAGGTTTTTATAGTAAAAAATCACGCTAAAACCTGCCCTTATCCATATATCATCTCCGGCGACTTTAACGATACCCCGGCATCCTTCGCGGTTACGCAAATGGCAAAAGGAATAAAGAATACTTTCCGTGAAAAGGGAAGTGGCCTGGGCCGTACCTATAATGGCGATTTCCCAAATTACCAGATAGATTATGTAATGGTTAGTCCGCAGATTGGTGTGAACGATTATCGCATCATACAAAAGAAACTATCAGACCATTATCCGTTAAAAACCGAGCTTATATTAAATTAATATTGATCGTGTTTATGTTTGCGATAAGGCTCCAAAAACAACACGGATATGATCCGCAATACATATTTGCTTATTTATTGCATTAATAGTCATACAAAAGTAGCCATTCATATAGCCTATGAGCTTCAAATCTAAAAAATCGTAAGTTTGCGCACATGGAACAAAAATTATTTGTTTACAATACTTTAACACGTAAAAAAGAAGAGTTTAAACCGCTTAACGCCCCGCATGTGGGTATGTATGTTTGCGGTCCCACCGTATACAGTGATGTGCATTTAGGCAACTGCCGCACATTTATTTCCTTTGATTTAATTTTCAGATATTTATTGCACCTGGGTTATAAGGTGCGCTATGTGCGTAATATAACTGATGCCGGCCACCTGGAGGGTGATAGCGATGAGGGTGAGGACAAAGTATCAAAAAAGGCAAAAGTAGCGCAGCTGGAACCTATGGAAATTGTACAGAAGTATACTGTTGATTTTCATAACGTAATGCAGATATTTAATGCTTTACCTCCAAGCATTGAGCCTACAGCTACCGGTCATATAATTGAGCAGATAGAATTAGTAAAACAGATTCTTGCAAAAGGATATGCCTATGAAGAGAACGGTTCGGTATATTTTGATGTAGAAAAATATAATACCACGCAGGATTACGGCATACTTAATGGCCGCAAGCTGGAGGATATGCTTAATAATACCCGCAGCTTAGGGGGGCAGAATGAAAAGCACGGCAAACTTGATTTTGCCCTTTGGATAAAAGCCAAGCCAGAGCATTTAATGAAGTGGCCATCGCCGTGGGGAGTAGGTTTCCCGGGCTGGCACCTGGAATGCTCGGCCATGAGCAATAAATATTTGGGCCAGCAATTTGATATACATGGCGGCGGTATTGATTTGATGCCTACGCATCATACCAACGAGATAGCACAAAGTGTAGCATGCTGCGGTAAAAACCCTGCAACTTACTGGCTGCATACCAACATGCTTACTACAAACGGGCAAAAAATGTCAAAATCATTAGGTAATAGTTTTTTACCGCATGAGTTGTTTTTAGGCACGCATCCTTTGCTTAAAAAGGGCTACAGCCCTATGGTAGTAAGGTTCTTTTTTATGCAGGCGAGCTACCGTAGCACAGTTGATTTTTCAAATGAAGCGATTGAAGCAGCAGAGATATTTTATAAGAAGCTTGCAGAATCTGCCAAAAAATTGGCAATTTTAGAACAAAACACCATTGTAGATGTTGAAGCGGAAGTTGATACCGCGATTAACGAATTTTGTGAAGATTGCTACCGGGGGATGAATGACAATTTTAATTCGCCCAAAACGTTAGAAGCACTGAGTAATTTATCAAAGTGGATAAACTCATTTGCAACCAATAGCCGCAATTCCGGTGAAATATCGGCAGAAACGTTTTTAAGAATGAAAAAAACCTATAACGATTTCTTTTTTGACGTTTTAGGTTTAAAGCAGGATGATAATGAAAGCGGTGATACCGGGCAGTTAATGGAACTTATAGTTAAGCTGCGTAATGAAGCCAAAGCAAATAAAGACTATGCTACATCTGATAAGATACGCGAAGGATTAAAGCAGGCTGGATTCCAGTTAAATGATAATAAACAGGGAACAACCGACTGGGTAAAAATTTAAACACACTAAACACAGGTATAAGGTAAGCCGGGGCATACTTGCTTTATCAAATAATTAATATAATGCCCGCTAAATCTATTGCATCATAAATGAAAAAATTAATAGTAGCTGCAGCTATCCTATCAGCCGGTTTCATAAATCCGGTTTTAGCACAAACAACAGCAAAAACAACAGTTGAAGTAAGTAAAGTAGTAAGGGCCGAAGAAGAATTTAATAAAGTAGTTGAGCGTAAGGGAATTAAAGATGGTTTTTTATCTGTTGCCGATGTTGAAGGCGTAGTATTTAAACCGCAGGCAGTTAAAATAACTGAATTTTACAACTCTATTGAGAAACAGCCGGGTAAATTAACCTCACAGCCAAAGCTTGCGCGCATATCTGCCAACGGCGACCTTGGTTTTACAGCAGGCCCATATGTTTATCAGAACGGTAAAACGGAGGATGATAAAGTATATGGCGATTATCTTTCTGTTTGGAGATTAGATGCTGAGGGTAAGTTTAAATTGCTGATAAACCTGGGCATACAGCACCCCGAGCCTCAGCATGTAACACCAACAGATTTTAAAGAACCTGATCTTTCAAAACAAAAGGCTGCAAGTAAAGAGCTTTTTAATGGTAAAAAAATAATAATGGATAACGATAATATAATGAACCATTCATTAGAATTATCGTCTTTGGCTGCTTATAAAGAATTTTTAAGCCCAGAGGCGCATTATTATTTTCCGGGCTTTGAGCAAATAACCGCTCCGGATAAAATTTTAAAGTTTTTGGATAATGAGGGTATAAGCATCTCTGCTCAAACAACCAATGCAGGCCGTTCAACAAGTAATGATCTGGCTTATAGCTATGGCAAGGCACGTATAAAAAAGGGTAATATAGTAAACAATTACAACTACGTACGCATTTGGGAGATTGATGCCAAGCACAAATGGAACATTCTGGTAGAAATGTTCTCGACAGTAGAGAACTAAGAAATACTTAAGACATTCATTAAACAAAACGAGCCGCAAATTTTGCGGCTCGTTTTGTTTAAATCTATTTTATGTGCAGGAGACACAAAATATTGTGTCTCTACCAATTTTAAAATAGCTGCTCAATAATGGCATTAGCCGAAAGGCCCTCAGCCTCGGCGTGGTAACTTCTTACTATGCGGTGGCTTAATATAGGTTTTGCTACCGCCTGCACATCCTCAATATCCGGCGAATACTTTCCGTTTAATACAGCATGGCATTTAGCCCCCAGTACAAGGAATTGTGACGCACGTGGGCCTGCACCCCAATTTAATAAGCGTTTAACCTGCAGGCTTGCAAATTCGCTGTCGGGCCTGGTTTTTGATACCAACTTAACCGCATACTCCAGCACATTATCTGCCACCGGTATATTTCTTACCAATTGCTGAAAGTAAATGATCTGCGCGGCGTTTAGCTGCTTATTTATGGTTATCTGATTAGTACTGGTTGTATTTTTAACTACCTGCAGTTCCTCTTTAAAAGAAGGGTAATCTAAAGCCACATTAAACATAAACCTATCCAGCTGTGCTTCGGGCAGGGGGTAAGTTCCTTCCTGCTCAATAGGGTTTTGGGTAGCCAGTACAAAAAATGGTTGTGCTAACTTGTGGGTAATACCCGCTGCCGTAACTGCTTTTTCCTGCATAGCCTCTAAAAGTGCGGCCTGTGTTTTTGGCGGGGTACGGTTAATTTCATCGGCCAGAATAATGTTTGAAAAAACGGGGCCGGGTATAAATTTAAAGTTACGGTCCTCGCCCAATATCTCTGATCCTATAATATCAGATGGCATTAAGTCTGGCGTAAATTGTATGCGTTTAAAATCAAGGTCCAACACCTGTGCAACAGTTTGTACCAGCAGTGTTTTTGCAAGGCCGGGTACACCAACCAGCAGGCAGTGCCCGTTACTGAAAATAGATATCAGTACAAACTTTACTACCTCGTCCTGGCCAATAATAACCTTTCCAATCTCGGCACGAATTTGCTGATAAGCGTGCTTAAGTGCATCAGCAGCCTCTACATCTGAATGGTGTTGCATATATAATTATTGTGGGTTAGCCTGCGCGGTGGTGGTAGGTGTTATCCAACCTTTTAACGGCGGGCATGCCTGGTATTCAGGATCAATTTTGATAAAAGTTTCTTTTCTGCGTTTTTCAAACCACTGGCTTACGGTACGGTTAAGCTTATCAGCCGTTGCTTCCTCTTTCAGTTTGGCAAAATCTTGTGTAAGATTAGCTTTATGCGCATCCGTAACAGATTTTAAATATAAGATCTTGTAGCTTTTTTTACCGGTTTGCGCATCAGTAAATAATTGTGGCTGCGATATCTGGCCAACTTTCATGGTATCGGTAATAAGCGCAATCTGTGGGTCAAGCTTATCAGTTGGGATATAAGTTGTACGGGTTTGTACGTTATCAGCATTCAGCATCATACCACCGTTGTACTTGGTCTCATTATCATCAGAGAAAACAGAAGCCGCGTTTGAGAAATCAAACTTCTTCATACCCTTCATTACCTTGTAAACACTATCAGCAGTGGCTTTTGCCCTGTCTAAGCTTGGTTGGGTAAGCGCAGGTATAATTAATACATGGCGCACATGCACCTGCTCGCCACGGCGCTCTATAACCTGTAAAAAGTGGAAACCAAAGTCTGTTTCAAATACGGGAGAAATTTCACCCGTTTTTAATTTGAAAGCATTGGCGGCAAACTCTTTAACATAAGTAGTACGGTCAGCAAAGCCCAGGTCGCCACCTTCAACGGCCGACTGTGGATCTTGTGAATATGATCTGGCAATGGTAGCAAAGTCCTCGCCTTTTTTAACACGGGCCCTTAGCTCTTCGGCCTTTTCTTTATAAAACTGCTTTTCCTCTTTATTCAGCTTTGGAGAAAAAACAATTTCACCAACTTCAACCTCTTTGTTAAAAGAGCGAACACTGTCTTTTCTTAATCCCTCAAAATAGTTTTTTACATCCTGTGGGGTAGTGTTTACTTTTTCGGTGATCTTTTGCCTCATGCGTTGTGCAATCAACGATTCCTTAATATCCGGGCGAATCTCATCTTTATACTGGATAACCGAACGGCCTAAAAACGATTCCAGCTTTTCCTGGCCGCCTGCACGTTGCATAAATGAACGCATACGGCGCTCAATATCAGCATCAACCTCTTCGTCTTTAACTGTAACACTATCAATAATAGCCTGCTGGGCCAATAGTTTTTGGGTAAGCTTATTTTGTAAGATAATGCATTTAAAAGCCGGATTGGGCTGTTGGCCGCTTACCAGGTATTGCGCGTATTCAAGCTCAATATCTGATTGCAGTATAACGCTTGCGCCAACAACAGCGGCAATTTTATCAATTGTACGTTTTTCCTGAGCGTGAGCAACAGACAGGATCAGTAAAATATTTAGAATGGATAACCCTAATTTTCTCATGAATTTATTGAAAATAATAATACGGATATTAGTCCGTTAAAAATGCAAATTTCGGTAAAATTTATTAATAATAATGTATAATTAACCCGTAGTGCGAATATGCTGATAATGCTTCAACTGGTTTGCTTACTTTTGGTTAAAAAATGTTAAATATGAAAGTTGATAATCCTTATGCCTTCCGGTTTATTATGGAGGATGAAATTTATTTGCTTGAT
>JAQBNZ010000068.1 GCA_028288285.1 Mucilaginibacter sp. | reverse complement strand
AGTAATATCAACAATATTTACTGTTGGCAGTAATTTATAAATACTACCTTTAAGGGCAGCCTGATAAATATCTTTATCGCCCAGGTCAGTAGTTAAAGTTATAATTGCCATTAATTTTATAAATATTATTGCTAATCTTGTAAAGCATTTAAAGGTGCAAATATTCAATTTTTAATTCATAAAAATCTGCAACCGACAAAAATCAATTAGTATTGAACGAGCTAAAGTTATCAATTGACCAAGTTAATCCCGCCGTACTATGGGGACCGAATAATGATCACTTCGAGATCATAAAAAAGCAATATCCTAAGCTTAAAATAGTTGCACGTGGCAGCGAGGTCAAAGTTATAGGTGATGAGCGCGAACTAACCCTTTTCCTGGAGAAGTTTGATCACCTGGTTGAGCATGTAGAAAAATTTGAAACCCTTAATATAAACGATGTTGAACGGATATTAGGCGCTAAAGTATCTGTACCTGCAGACGGCGCTACCACGCCTGATAAATTTGCCAGCGGCGAAGTGCTTGTATTTGGGCCCAACGGTATTATGGTTAGGGCACGTACGCCAAACCAGCACCGTATGGTTGATAGCCTAAGCAAAAATGATATTTTGTTTGCCATTGGCCCTGCCGGTACAGGTAAAACCTACACTGCTGTAGCTTTGGCAGTAAGGGCTTTAAAAAATAAAGAGATAAAACGTATTATACTTACCCGCCCGGCTGTTGAGGCAGGGGAGAACCTGGGCTTTTTACCGGGTGATCTGAAGGAAAAGATCGATCCATATTTGCGCCCGTTATATGACGCGTTGGATGATATGATACCGGCAGAAAAACTGAAGCTTTACCTGGAGAACCGTACCATTGAAATAGCGCCCTTGGCATTTATGCGTGGCCGTACGCTTGATAATTGCTTTGTGATATTAGATGAGGCTCAAAACGCTACAGATATGCAGCTAAAGATGTTTTTGACCCGTATGGGCCCTTCCGCCAAGTTTATTGTCACAGGTGATGTAACCCAGATAGATTTACCAAAGAAACAGCAATCGGGCCTATATACCGCGTTGCGCATATTAACTGACATAAAAGGTATTGATATTGTTTACCTGAGCGGAGAAGACGTTGTACGCCACAAACTGGTAAAACGTATATTAGAAGCTTACGGAGACATACAAAATTAAAAACAAAAGGAATTAGACATTTAGAGTCAGGAATCAAGAGGTGAGATTAACAATCATGGCTCTTGGTTCTTATATCTCGATTCTCACTCACAATGGACGCTATAAAAGAAACACATTACAATTTTCCAAAACAAACCGCTTTTTACAAAGGCAAAGTACGCGATGTTTATACTATTGCTAATAAATATCTGGCAATGGTTGTAACCGACCGCATATCTGCCTTTGACGTAGTACTGCCCGAGCCCATACCTTTTAAGGGACAAGTTTTAAACCAGATAGCCGCTAAGTTTTTACACGCCACTGCTGATATTGTACCCAATTGGGTAATAAGCGTGCCAGACCCCAGTGTTACCATTGGTCGCATTTGCGAGCCGTTTAAAGTAGAGATGGTAATAAGGGGATATTTAGCCGGACACGCAGCACGTGAATACGCTTTGGGTAAACGCCAAGTTTGCGGTGTAAGTTTACCTGAGGGTTTAAAAGAGAACGATAAGTTGCCCGAGCCTATTATAACCCCAACAACAAAAGCAGCAGTAGGGCATGACGAGGATATTTCACGTGAGGAAATATTAAAGCAAGGCATTGTTACCGAAGCTGATTACGTACAACTGGAAAACTATACGCGCCAGCTTTTTAAACGTGGTACAGAAATTGCCGCAGCTCAGGAATTGATTTTGGTAGATACTAAATATGAATTTGGTAAGGTTGGCGATCAGATTTACCTGATAGATGAGATACATACACCTGACTCATCACGATATTTTTATAGCGATGGCTACGAGCAGCGCCAGGCAAGTGGTGAAGCTCAAAAGCAACTATCTAAAGAATTTGTGAGAAAATGGCTCATTGAAAATGGTTTTCAGGGTAAGGACGGACAAAAGGTGCCGGAGATGACGGAAGATATCATTCAATCCATATCAAACAGGTATATTGAACTGTACGAACAAATCACAGGCGAAAAATTTATTAAACCCCAGGTTCAGGATATTGTTGTAAGAGTTGAAAAAGCAATTAATAAAGCAATAGTTGATCTGTAATTTTTTATTTAAAGATAAAATCTTTATATCTTAGCTGATAAATAATATAACGATGAAATTTTCAGTTGATAAGCACGAGAAGTACATTCTTGTAAAACTTAACGAATCAAAATTAAATTCTCTGATTACGCCTCAGCTGAAATCAGAGTTGATATTGATCAACACCGAAGGCCAAAGAAACATTATCCTTGATCTCTCATTAATTAAGTTTGCTGATTCATCAGGCTTAAGCAGTTTATTAGTTGGTCATCGTATTTGCAAAAATGCCGAAGGTTCATTCATTCTTTGCGGTTTAAATGAAGCTGTTGCCCGTTTAATTACTATATCTCAGTTAGATAATGTGCTTTCCATTGTTCGTACGTGTGAAGAAGCTATTGATCTTGTTTTTATGGAAGAAATAGAAAAAGAGCTAAAGAAGGAAATAAGATAATAGCGATTTCCCCGGTATGAAATTTGAGGTAACAATACTGGGCAGCAGTTCTGCAACGCCAATTTTTAACAGAAACCCTACCGCACAGGTTCTTAACATAAACGAGAAACTGTATTTAGTTGATTGCGCGGAAGGTACCCAGCAACAAATGCTGCGTTTTGACATAAAGGCAAGCCGTATTGATTATATTTTTATTAGTCACCTTCATGGCGATCATTACCTGGGCCTGGTAGGCTTGCTATCATCAATGCATTTAAACGGGCGTACAAAACTGCTCAGGATTTTTTGTCCACCGCCTTTAAAAGAGATTGTAGATCTGCAATTAAAGTATTCCGAAACCACCCTTCAATACCCTGTTGAGTTTATTTTTACTAAAGCAGATGCTGCTAAAGTGATCCTGGATAATCAGGATATTTTAGTAGAGACCATCCCGCTTGATCATCGCATATCTTGTACCGGTTTCTTATTCAGGGAAAAGAAAAGACTTCGAAAGATTATTAAAGATAGGGTAGAAGAGCTGAATATTCCCGTACAATATTTTACCGCCCTAAAAAAAGGAAAAGATTATGAGGCCGCTGATGGCACTATCTATAAAAATGATACGCTAACTACAGATTCTGCACAACCAAAAACCTATGTTTATTGTTCAGATACGTTATATAATCCCAATTATTTCGCACAGATAAATTCAGCATCATTATTATATCATGAGGCTACTTTTTTAAATGATATGCTGGATAGAGCAAACCACACCCACCATACCACAGCCTTACAAGCCGCACAAATAGCTTTGCAAACAAACGCGCATAAATTAATAATCGGCCATTTCTCGGCTCGCTATAAAACATTAAATGAGTTTCTTGACGAAGCGCAAAGCGTTTTCCCTAATACAGAACTGGCTGTAGAAGGAAAAACGTTTATAATATCAAAATAGATTTTCTTACTTTCCTTTCTTACCGCCAAATACCGAGAAGCTTACATAACGGCTTGGATGTGCCTTAATATCAATAAATAAGTTATTAAGGTTATTTGATGCATCATTAAGGTTATTGTACATCTTTTTATCGTTTATTAATAAACCCAAAGAACCATCTGTGCTGTTAACTTTGCGTAGGGTTGCCTGTAAATTGTCTACCGCTTTATCAGCATTGTCTAACGTTTGTTTAATATTAGAGTTAGACAAATCAGAACTAAATTTTTCAAAATTGGTAGCAATACCATTAAAGTGCGCGGTGCTTGTTTTTAAATTACCAGAAACCGTTTCGGCGTTGTCCATAATGGCATCAATATGGGTGCTTTGTGCACCTACAAGTGCATCAATCTTCTTGGTAGTACCTTCTAATGTTTGTAATGAATTAGCTATGCTGGCAAAACTCCGGTCTACATTTTTCTGGAAGGCGGGGTTCATTATTTTATTGATAGCTCCCAAAGCAGAATCAATTTTATTCATTAAAACTTCTGCTTTTCTTTGTATCGGCTGTAAGCTCTCGGCCAGGCTGCCTTGTATATCTGCACGTAAAGTATCTTCATCCTGAGCTAATTCACGGCTGTTACCTAATTGAAATACAATTGCCTTGCTTCCTAACAGATCAGTACTTTCTAATTTAGCAAGTGTATTGGCCGGGATTTCATATTTAGGATCTACTTTAAATTCAACGGTAGTACGCCCATCCGGATGCAATTCCATTTTTGATACCCTGCCTATTTGAAAACCGTTCACCAGTACTGGTTTTGAAACAGTTAAACCTTCAACACTACGGTATACAGCATAAAATTTGTTTGAACTTGAAAAAACATCGTTCCCTTTTAAAAAACTGTAACCTAATATCAATATAGTAATAGATACTGCAGTAAGGGCGCCTATTTTGGTTTCGTTAGAGATTTTCAAATTGTAATATTTTAAAGTTTGGCTTAATTAGTATTAGTAATAACTTGTTGTTCAATTTGCTTTTTATAGTTTGATATTGCCCGCACAATTGAATTAACAATTTCATTTTGTCCTTCTTCGGAATTTAAATATGCTTCATCATCGGGGTTATTAATATACCCGGTTTCAACTAATACCGATGGCATTGCACTATGGCAAAGTACAAATATTCCCTGTTCTCTCAGTCCTTCGCTGCGCCTGCCGTCATTTTGAACAAATTCGTCATTAATAAAGTTTGCAATGTTTACACTTTGTTTGCGGAACTTGCGCTTGTACTCGTTGGTTAAAATAATAACAGTTGGGTCATTCGGATCCAATGCATCACCATTAAGGTCAGAATCATCTTCAACCTGGTTGTTTTTAATTGCATTTTCTTCTTCTTTTGACCTGTGCAAACCATAAATAAGCATCAGCGCCCCTTTACCTGAGCGATCCGGAACTCTAACAGTACGATAAACAGGTTTACGTCTTTTGGTTCCAACTCGCTCGCGTATTATTCTGTCAGATAATGAATTACAATGTATTGAAATAAAAAGATTCCCCTTATTCTGATTCGCTATTTCTGCTCGTCTTTCCCACGAAACATCATCCTCAGTAGTACGTGTTAAAACGGCTTTTACACCCGTTACATCTTTTTCAAGAGCTTTTTGCAATTTTAATGCAATAGCAAGCGTTACATTCCTTTCGGACGAAAAAGAGCCAGACGCCCCACGGGAATAATGACCTGCTGGCGCGCCTTCAGCTTTAACACCGTGCCCTGGATCAATTATAATAGTTCTGAGTTTAAAGCTGTTAACTACGGTATCTTTTTTAGTAGAATATTCCGACTTGAATGAAAGCAACGATAAGCATATTAATAATGCTGAAGAACCAAAAATCATTTTTTTCAACCTGTTCAATATTTTATTTTTCATTATGTTTGAACGCTGTTAACGGTACCTGCAAAAATACTATTCATAATCAATTTTGAAATTAGTTAGCCTTTTTTTTCTGTTTGCAATTATATTAATGGTAAATGTTATGGCTTCAACGCACAGGGGCCATACTATATTACCTGCTACTATATTATCTGCTAAAGATACCATTATAAAAATGGATTCTGTTAGAGACAAGAAGCTGTTTAGAGCTAATAAAGCAGCGGCTACATCTAAAAAAGCTCCATCCAATACCGCTTACTCAAAAAATGATACTACTAAAAAACCAAAAGAGCAACCATTAACGCATGCCACCGCTGTTGACTCATCATACTTTGATCAGGATAATAAGATCTATTACTTGTGGGGTAAAGCTCACGTAGTATATGAAGATTTTGAGCTTGATGCCGATTATATCCGTGTAGACCAAAAGAACCATTTGATATTTGCCCGTGGCAGCATCGACCCAAAAACAAAACGATATGTGGGCAGGCCGCTTGCCAAATCAAAATCTGAAAAGCCGGTAGCTTCAGATTCATTACTATTTGATTACAATACAAAAAAAGGCAAAACCTGGAACCCCGCAACAGAGCAGGAAGGTAACTATATATCTGGCGGGCAGGCTAAGCGTATAAATGAAGACGAGGTTGCTTACAGGAATGTTATTTTCAGTACCTGCGACCTGCCTATGCCTGATACGCACTTTGGTATTGTAATTACACAAGGTATAGGGCAAAAAAACAGAATAATATCTAAATTAGCTTATCTGGAAATTGAGGGTGTTCCATTACCTCTTGGTTTACCTTTTGGTTTTTTCCCAAAACCAAATTCACGTACATCCGGCTTTATATTGCCAACTTTTGGCGAAGATGCACAACTGGGCTTTTACCTGCGTAATTTTGGTTATTACGTAGCGTTAAATGAAAATATAGATGTTACTACTATGGGTACACTATACTCAAGAGGATCTTATGAATTAAATTCATCGGCACGTTACTTAAAAAGATATAAATACGGCGGTAACTTTACGTTAAGCTATGGCTCACATAATTATGGTTTACAGGGCGATCCACCGCGTAAAGACTTTAATGTTACCTGGACCCATTCACAAGACCCTAATGCTAACCCAGGAACTACCTTTAGTGCATCTGTAAATGCGGGTACATCAAGTTTTAATCAGAACCAGCGCGGGCAGAATAATTATAATCTGCAAACGCTTACGCAAAATAACTTACGCTCCAGTATATCATACAGCAGGGTTTGGGAAGGTACGCCGTTCAATTTAAATGTAAGCTTAGGCCACAGCCAGGATCTGACTAAAAAAACAGTAACCCTTGAGCTGCCTACATTCAGTTTCAACATGTCAACCCTTAGTCCGTTTGATTCAAAAACAAGGGTAGGCGAACAAAAATGGTATCAAAAAATAACTGTTGGTTATAGCCTGGTAGGTACAAATAAACTGAACGAAGTGCCCGAGGCGGAACTTTTTTCAGCCAACACATTTTCAAGACGTTTGCAAAATGGTTTCCAGCATACTATACCAATTGGTTTTAATACCAATTTTTTAAAGTATTTTCAATTTAATACCAGTGCAACGTATATTGAACGCTGGTATCTGCAAAGTATTAACAGACGTTTTGAGCGTGGTAGTATTGCCGGCCAGGTAGTACCTATTACTGATACGCTGAACGGTTTTGTACGCTCAGGTGAGTATAGCTTAAATGCCGGCCTCTCAACCAAATTTTATGGGCAGGCAAATTTCAAGAAAGGTAATTTAAAAGCAATAAGGCACATAACTACCCCATCAATAAGCTTTAGCTATAAGCCAGATTATGGCATTCCAAGTTATGGCTATTACAAAACTGCTGTAAGTCCTGCTTCGGTACCCTATCCTTACACCACACAGCGTTATTCCATATTTGAACAATCTGTATATGGTGGCCCATCAATAGGTAAACAAGCGGGTATAGGTTTTTCACTTGATAACACTATAGAGGCAAAGATGAAAGCCCGGAGTACGGATACATCCGGCACAGATAGAAAGATACCGATATTACAAGGTTTGTCTTTTTCAACCTTTTACAATTTTGCGCAAGATTCGCTTAAACTTTCACCTATATCTTTTTCGGGGCATACTGCAATATTCAATCAAAAGGTAAACATTAACTTTGGTGGTATACTTGATCCGTATGTAAACCAGGTACGTGATTCTATCGCGAACGGCAGTGTGTTAAACTATGTTAACCGAATAAACCGCTATACTTTTCAGGATGGAAAGTTTCCGATGCTTAGCTCTTTCAACCTATCTATGAGCGGGAGTGTTAACTCAACCACATTTAAACCAAAACAAAGGCAGCAACAGTATGGTACTGATCTGCAGCATATGACACCGGAGCAAACACAAAAGCTTGCGCTTATAAATGGCGATCCGTCACAGTATATTGATTTTAACATACCCTGGAACGTATCTGTTAATTACAGCTTTAATTATCAAAACAATGTTATAAACTCTAACTCAAGTAATACATTAATGATGAGTGGCGATGTTAGTTTAACCCCAAAGTGGAAAATTCAATACAATACTACTTATGATTTAAAAGTACGTCAATTAAGTAGTGCTACTTCTTTTGCAATTTACCGCGATCTGCATTGTTGGGATCTTTCAGTACAATGGCTACCGTTTGGCTACTTTAAATCATATAATGTTACAATAAAAGTTAAAGCTTCTATTTTACAAGACCTTAAATTAAGTAAGCGCAGCGATTACACCAACAATCAACCTTTTTAATAAAATGCTTGCAGAAATAATAACTATAGGCGATGAAATACTTATAGGGCAAATTGTTGATACAAATTCTGCCTGGATGGCTTCAAAACTTAATGAAGAGGGTATCAGTGTAAAGCAAATCTCGTCGGTATCTGATAACAGGGAACACATACTTACCGCACTGGCAGAAGCCGCAACACGCGCCGATATAATTTTAATAACCGGTGGATTAGGTCCCACGAAAGATGATATTACCAAAAGAACACTGGCCGAATATTTTAATGTGGGGCTGGTTTTAAATGCAGATGTCTTAGCTAATGTGGAGAGCATTTTTAAAAAATATAACCGCCCATTGCTTGAAGTGAACCGCAAACAAGCCGAAGTACCTGAAAATTGTGAAGTAATATCGAACAATAACGGTACTGCACCCGGAATGTGGTTTAATGACAAAGGGAAAATATACGTTTCAATGCCTGGTGTGCCTTTTGAAATGAAATACATGATGGAGGAGGAGGTAATACCGAAGCTGAAAATGGTATTAACGCTACCGGTTATTATTCATAAAACCATCCTTACGGTTGGTGAAGGCGAATCTTTCCTGGCCGAAAAGATATCCGACATTGAAGATTCACTCCCCGCAAATATTAAATTAGCTTACCTGCCTAAAATGGGTCAGGTTCGTTTAAGGCTTAGTGCTTATGGCAAAAATGAAGCTGAACTTAAAGACAAAATTGATGCATTTGCGCACAAAATAGTTGAGCGGGTAGGAATAAATGTAGTGGCCCGGGAGGATATACCGCTTGAAAAAGTTGTATTGAACTATATGGCTGAAAAGGGCCTTACTTTAACCACGGCAGAAAGTTGTACCGGCGGATATATTTCCCATTTAATAACTCAACATGCAGGTTCATCGCAGGTGTTTTTAGGCGGCGCAGTATCGTATTCTTATGAATTAAAAGAGAGTATTTTAGGTGTTAAAAACGAAACTCTTTGGCAGCATGGAGCCGTTAGCAGTGAAACTGTTAAAGAAATGGTTGAGGGGGCTTTGTTCAAATTTAAATCAGATTATGCCATGGCAGTAACCGGTATTGCCGGCCCCGGGGGTGGTACTGAAGACAAACCGGTAGGTACCGTATGGATTGGGGTGGCAAACGTAAATAAAACGTTAATGAAAAAATTTACCTTTGGTAATAAGCGACTGCAAAATATTGAAAGGACCGCCGTAGCCGCATTTTATATGTTGATTACTTTACTTAGAGAAAGTGAGAAGTAAAAGTTGAAATTTTTTTACCTTTGCTTGAACCAAGTATAGTTTTGTGTATGGCCAAATACCAGTTATTATTGCCGAAAATGGGAGAAAGTGTTGCTGAAGCAACTATAATTAAATGGACAAAAAATCCGGGAGATTATATTGAAGCAGACGAGGCAGTGATGGAAATTGCAACCGATAAGGTCGACTCAGAAGTTCCGTCGCCGGTATCAGGCAAACTAATTGAACAGCTTTGTAAAGAAGACGAGGTTGTACAGGTAGGATCAGTAATTGCTATTATTGAAACAGATACGGCCGACAGCAACGAAACAGCGCAAATAAACCCGGCTGCTGAAGTTAAGAATAACCCGGCACCACCTGCACAAACATCTAAACCATTTGAACAGCCTATAAGTGACCCGGTGGCAGAAATACCCGGTATCAGTCAGTTAACGCAAGCCGCGCAAGCGCCGCAAAATAACGGTGTTAAATATCAAAATCGATTCTACTCGCCATTAGTTAAAAATATAGCCTTACAAGAAAATATTGGTAATGATGAATTAGACACCATACCAGGCACAGGAGCAGAGGGACGCTTAACCAAAGATGACCTGCTGCAGTTTATTCATAAACGTGGTTCAAGAGTTTCAATGCCACAAGGCGCTGCAACTTCACCAAACTTACAAACATCACAGCCGGCGGCTCCACAGCCTGAGGTAATGAAATATGCGGCTCCTCAGCAACAAAACATACCAACTCCTCAAGTAAAACCTGCTGCGTCTGTTTCGGGAGGTGATGAAATAATTGAGATGGACAGGATGCGCAAACTTATTGCCGACCACATGGTAATGAGCAAGCAAACGTCGCCACACGTAACTTCATTTGTTGAGGCCGATGTTACCAACTTGGTGCTATGGCGCGAAAAAGTGAAAAACGTATTTGAAAAGCGCGAAGGTGAAAAAATAACATTTACACCAATATTTATAGAGGCCGTTGTAAAGGCTATAAAAGAACTTCCGATGATAAATGTTTCGGTTAACGGAACGCAGATCATTAAAAAGAAAGACATTAATATTAGCATGGCAACGGCATTGCCAAGTGGTAACCTTATAGTGCCTGTAATTAAACGCGCCGATCAGTTAAACCTGTTGGGTATAACCAAAGCTGTAAATGATTTGGCTAACCGGGCTCGCAACAATAAACTGCAGCCTGATGATGTTAAGGATGGTACTTTCACTATTACTAATGTGGGCACATTTGGCAACGTTATGGGTACGCCAATTATTAACCAGCCGCAGGTAGCTATATTAGCTGTAGGCGCAATTAAAAAGAAACCAGCTGTTATTGAGACGCCAAAGGGCGATGCAATAGCTATCAGGCATATGATGTTCCTCTCGTTATCTTATGACCATAGGGTTGTTGATGGCGCACTGGGTGGCATGTTTGTAAAAAAGGTAGCTGATTACCTTGAGAATTGGGATATGAACCGGAATATATAGTTATATGAAGTAGTATAATTTTATTAAATACAAAAGGCCCATAAAGGGCCTTTTGTATTTAATAGCTTGTTTAAATTGGTTATGCTGTTTTTGCAGTCGCTATAGTCCATTTTGTTTCTTCGGGAGAGTTCTTGAACTCTCTGGTTAGCATTTCATAAACAATTTTTAACCATATCAGTAAACAGGGTAGTACATTCAAATAATATGGCAGCACATAATTAACCCTTAAGTAGCGTGGAAAAAGATCTGATGGTGAAAAGTTGGTTAGCACTAATGCGAATATGATGAGGAAACGCTCATAACTTGTGATTGGCCTATCTAAATTTACAAACCATATACTTACACCAATAAATACAATAATATAAGTTGGCGGTTCTGAACTGGAGCTGAATATTATTGAAAAAATTAATGTTGAGGCTACCAGCAGTAATTGATATTGCAAATTTCGCCAGTACTTTATCCTCACGAGGGACAAAGCAAACAAAATCATACCCGGAGTTAATACTGCAAGAGTTGGGAAATTAGGAATGTTAAATATCCTGCTTATCATCCCCATTACACATACATATGCTCTGGTGCCAATCTTATTTGCGGCATTTTTTGCCACAAGGTCAGGGTACCAGTCATGATATGTTTTAATAATAAATTGAGGTGATGAGAATGCCATAGGCAGCACAAAAAGCACTACCGACCAAAACACCAGGCTCAGGATTAGTTTGATCTTATTATCAGAAAAGAAAAAGAAAGCCAGCCCAACAATTCCATATAGTTTAATTGCTGTGCCTAAAACTATCATCAGCGCGGCCCAAAAGTCTTGTTTCTTCCTTATAAAAATAAAGCTAAATAGTACCAAAGCAATAATCAGCGGGTTTACCTGTACATTACCGGATGAACCCATCATACTATTAATATTCAATAACAATATAATCGTCTTTTGAAAATCAGTTAACGGAAGTTTGGTAATTGCGTAATATAACGACCATGCTAAAAACAAAACCCATAATGTAACGCCTATTCCATCTGGCAGTAAAGCAAAAGGGGCAATTACTAAACCGAAGACCGGTCCATAATGGTTAAGATCAAAATAGTATTCGGGTTGGGGGCCAAAAAGACTATGCTGATGTATCAGGTTTAAAAAATTGTGTTTATAAATGATGTAGTTATTATGTGTGGTTGATATAACACCATCATGAATTTGAACACTTTTAAGCACAGCAAATAAACTTAAACCAAACCATAAGCTTAAAATAAACGGTTTGTTAAAGAGTATCTTTTTTAATTTCTGCATTGGGTAAGGCTGGGTGATTAATTGCGATAAACTTACGTAAAGGCCATAACATACCGAAACATTTGAAGGAGATTATAGAAATGCAATAGGCCTCCTTTACGGAAGCCTATTGTTTTAAACAACCGGAAGAATCTATTAAAAGACTTCGGCTGCCTGCTTTTTTTCCGATGCTAAACTGACCCCTGTTAGCTGATCGGCGAAGGCAACAAATGCCTTATTATCAGCTATACGTTGTTGGTTGTCAATAAGTTTTTGCAAATTGATTTTTCCAATAACAAATTTGTAATTGCCAGAGTAGAAACGCTCCTGTATGTGCTCAAAACCAAGTGCTTCAACAAGGCTCTCATCCTCATAACGCAAATAAATATTTATGTCTACATTATTTGTAAATCGCAGGTCATTAACTTCTTTAGCCTTTTTATATTCATACTGATAGTTGTAGCGTAGCGCTGCAATATCAGACAAGACAGCAGAACCAGTAGGGTGGCCGCCTGCACCTTTACCAAAAAAGAATTGCTGATCGGCAAAGGCAGCTTGTACAGTAACCCCGTTGTATTCATACTCTACATTGTATAAAAATTCGGTTTCGTTAACAAACTTGGGTAGTACAAACAAGGTAACATGCCTGTCGTCTAACTCCTTGGCAACAGGTACCAGCTTTATTTTTAATTTCTTTTCGCGCGCATATTGCAGGTCACTTGCTGATAGGTTTTGTATCCCAATGTTCAGTACATCCTCCGGCTTAATAATAACGCCATACGCATGGGCCGCAGCTATTATCAGTTTGTATTTGGCATCAAAACCACCCACATCCATAGTAGGGTCGGTTTCTGCAAAGCCAAGTTCCTGAGCCTGTTTAAGGGCGGTGTCATAATCCAATCCCTCCAAATATCCTTTTGATAAAATGTAATTTGATGAACCGTTGAAAATACCGCTTATAGAATGCAGCAGTTCGTTATCATAATACTCCTCCAGGTTACGTATTATAGGTATACTACCGCAAACAGAACCCTCATATAGTAATGAGGTGCCGTATTTATGCTGCAGATCAATAAGCTCCTTTAAGTAGGTGGCTATCATCTTTTTACTGGCCGATACTACATTTTTGCCAGAACTTAAAGCCCTGGATACTATCTCGAATGCGGCTTCTGTATCATTTATTAATTCAACAACGGTGTTAATCTCCGGGTTGTTCAGTATTTCGTCGTGGTTGGTTGTGAAAAGTTCCCTGGGTAGTGAGCGCTCTTTATTAGCATTTTTTATAGCTATCTTAACTATCTCAAGGTTCAGGTGTTTGGTTTTTATAATATCGTATAATCCCTGGCCTACAACTCCAAATCCGAAGAGGCCTATGTTCAGTTTCTTACTCATTAAGCAATTTTTTGCAATTCAATAATTTTTCCTTTTACATCAGTTTTAAAAAACGATGTTATGATTTTTGTTAATATTTCTGTTTCAATTAAAAATCCGTCATGCCCGTAAAACGAATCGATTTCGGCAAACGCCGCTTTTGGTATGTGCCTGAACAAATATTGCTGCTCCTCAATAGGGAACAATACATCAGACTGTATGCCTATAACCAATGTGCGTGCTTTTACCAGGCTTAATGCCTTGTCAACACCATGCCTGCCACGGCCCACATTATGTGAATCCATCGCTTTTGAAAGGTACCAATAGCTATAAGCATTAAACCTGTTAACCAGTTTTTGCCCCTGATAGTTCTGGTAGCTTGATGCTTTAAAATCATCTAAAGTATTATCCTGCTCTTCCTGCTGGGTTATTCCGTAAGTTTTATAATTACGATAGGATAGAAGTGCTATGCTGCGGGCAGCTTTTAAGCCCTTGCTACCGCCATTAGGTGCGCCGGCATAAAAGGTACGGTCGGCAGTTATGGCTAAACGCTGCGATTCGTTAAAGGCAATGCCCCATGGAGAATGATTGGCATTGGTGGCTATCAATATCAGGTTTTTGATGCGTTCCGGATCAGATATGCTCCATTCAAGAGCCTGCTGGCCACCTAAAGATCCGCCTAAAAGTATCTCAATATGCTCTATTTCCAAATGATCTGCCAGTAGCCGGTGCGCTTTAACAATATCCCTTATTGTAATTTCAGGAAATGCTAAATAATAAGGCTGGCCAGTAGCCGGATTAATACTTAACGGGTTAAGTGTGCCGTAAGGCGAACCTAAAACATTAGCGCAAATAATAAAATGCTCATCAGGATTAAAGTGGTCATTAGGGCCAAATAAACCCTTCCACCAGTCAAAAACATCAGAATTTGCAGTAAGGGCGTGGCATACCCACACTACATTATCACGATTTGTATTCAGAGTACCGTAGGTGTTGTAACCTATTTGCAAACCCTGCAGTTTTATGCCAGACTCCAGCTCAAATGTGCCGGTATAAGTAAAATTTTGTAAACTCATTTTGGATCTTTTGTTATTTGGGAGTAGTTAACTAAATCAACTACTCCCTCATAACATCAATAAACTAAAAAAAACTAAAAACTAAAAAAATCTATGCTAATTCAGGCTGTTTTATACTGGCAAAAGCCTGTACAAAATCAGCTTTAATATCATCAATATGCTCAATACCCACCGCTATACGCAATTGGGTAGGGGTAACACCGGCAGCAAGCTGTTCTAAATCAGACAACTGCTGGTGCGTAGTAGCCGATGGTTGAATGATAAGCGTTTTTGCATCGCCCACATTAGCCAAATGGCTTACCAGTTTAAGATTGTTAATAACGGCACTTGCCTGTTCCTTATCGCCTTTCAATTCAAAAGACAATACAGCGCCAAAGCCATTCTTTAAATACTTTTTAGCAAGAGCATGGTACGGAGAAGATTCCAGACCCGGATAGTTCACTTTTGCTATAAGTGGGTGCTTCTCCAGCCATTTGGCCAGTTCTAAAGCATTATCAACATGGCGTTGTACACGTAATGACAGGGTTTCTAATCCCTGCAGGTTTAACCATGAATTAAATGGCGATTGTGACGGCCCAAAATCACGCAGGCCTTCAACCCTTGCACGAATAATAAATTGGATGTTACCAAAGTCACTTCCGATGCCAAACACATCATTAAACACTAAACCGTGGTAACCTTCAGATGGCTCAGTGAATTGAGGGAATTTTCCATTACCCCAGTTATAATTACCGCCATCAACAATAACACCGCCTATACTGTTACCATGGCCGTTTATCCATTTGGTGGTTGATTCTACAACCACATGCGCACCATGCTGCAATGGCCTGAACAAGTATCCGCCGGCGGCGAAAGTATTATCTACAATTAGTGGCAGATCATATTTATTAGCTAATGCTGCCAGTTTTTCAAAGTCGGGGATACTAAAGCCGGGATTACCAATAGTTTCGGTAAAAATGGCCTTTGTTTTATTATCAATTAGCTTTTTTATTTCTTCAGCTGTATCGTCTTTAGCAAAACGTACATCAATGCCTAAACGTTTAAAAGATACTTTAAACTGGTTGTAAGTACCGCCATACAGGAAAGGAGAGGTTACAAAGTTATCTCCTACCTGTAAAATGTTGTTTAACGCAATAAATTGCGACGCCTGGCCAGATGCTGTTGCCAAAGCTGCCACTCCACCTTCAAGTGCTGCCATGCGCTTTTCAAAAACATCAGTAGTAGGGTTCATTAAACGGGTATAAATAAAACCAAATTCTTTTAGCGCAAACAGGTTTGCACCATGCTCCGCACTGTTAAAAACATAAGAAGTAGTTTGGTACAGTGGCACGGCCCGTGCGCCTGTTGTAGGGTCAACCTCTTGACCAGCATGTACTTGTAAGGTTTCGAATTTTAGGTTTGACATTTTGTTTAGATTTAATAATGTTGGTTACAATGAATTACAAACAGGATAAAACTATCCTAAGGGTATCACGTGTTTTTCGGGGAAGCAGAAAAATGAACCGTGTACTGCAAATCAACAGCAGCAGCAACACATACAAATACAGCCAGAGAATTGGTTGTATAATGAAAATTTGCCCATTTGGGAATCTAACGTGTTTTGTTGTGCTAAATAAATCAAACTTTTCATGATTAAAAATTTATATCCCCCGGTTAACTATTCTCCGGGACAGGAATTGGCACCTTCTCCACCTTGGAGGGTTGCCAGCGGGTTTTCGAGCCTGATCTCTCGCCGCTTCTTTATAAACCAAAATCCTTGTGAGGGGAATTGATCAAGGTATCGCTACCAAATAATGTTCCAAATATAGGAGAAACAGGATTTATATTCCAAATTTAATTTTAATTTTATTGTCATGTTAATATTTTAGCCCAAATTTTTAATAAATGAAACAAATAATAATTGCGGTTTTTATCACAGCTTTTTTTCTTAATAATAGTAATGCACAATCTCAAAAAAGTAAGGAAGTTAGTATCAATGGTATCAGTTTATGCCAAACAACACTGCAGGAACTACAGCAATTAAGCACCGATTTTAAAGAGGTAGAAGTAGAAGAAATGGATTTGGCCAAGGGATGTTATGGGCAGGATTCAAGATTTATTGCAGGTAAAGGATATACCTCTGCGAAATATCTTGGGCTGATTTTTCAAAAAGACCCAAATTCGGACTTTATAAGCAAAGTTAGGTTAACTAAGCAATATAAAGGAAGGCTACCTGATGGTAATATGATTGATATGGGTAATTTTCTGTTAAGGGATTTATTAAAATTATATCCTCAGTTTAAAAATAAATGGGGTTCAAGAGGCTGTGCGGATTATTGGAATTTTTCAAATGATACCATATCTTTTTTTGTAAAGATTGATAAAACAAAAAAACCACAATTTCCAATTGATGAGGCTTATTATATGGATAAACCAGTTGTAGGCATTGACCTTGTATCCTCATGTTATGGTGTACAAAACGGTGATGGATATCATGTAGCAGAGGTAAATACCGATCCGGTTTATATCATAGATAGCGTAAGAGTGTATAAGTCGGATCTGATGAAATATGACCCTAATCAAATTGCCTCATTAACCGTTTATAAAGATACTAATGCAGTTAAAAAATTTGGGGATGAAGCAAGAAACGGACTTATTTATATTGAATCAAAAGGGTTTGCCAAGAATAGATACTGGAAATATTTCAAGTTGAAATCATCAGAGTATGCTAAAATCGTTTCTTCATCAGCAAATGATCTAAACATTCAATACATCCTCAATAAAAGAATCTTAAAAGAAAATTTTGAAGGAGATTTAGCTTCTATAAACGATTCAATATTTAAAGGACTACAGATTATTAGTAAGGAGCAATTGGTAAAAGATTATAAAATATCAGATAAAGATTATGGAGTTATTATAAGTTCTGATATTCCCGCCGATTTGCATAATGGCAAAAATAAATTTTAAATTATGTCGGCCAAAAAAATACTATTAGCCCAGTACGATCTGCACATTTTATTGTTCAACAATGTTATTAAAGGCATTAACGATGAGGAAGCCAGCCAAAGTTTAGGGCCCGGTTTAAACACTGTTAAATGGTTAGCCGGACATTTATTATGGAACGAAGGCAGTCTGGCCAATATAGGCGGTATAGAGATTGCAATTCCCTGGGCAGATCATTTTTATTCGGTAGAGGGCGCAACAGAAGAAGATCTTAACGCTCCGAAAAGTGAACTGCCAACGTTAGACATGATAAAAGCTAAATGGAACGAAGTTTCACCTGCCATACGAGCCGGTTTGGCAAATTTATCTGACGAAGCACTTGATAGCAAGGTAGATATACCACATCCTATACACCGGTTTAATGATACACTTGCAGGCTTATGGGCGTTTACTAACGATCACCAGGCTTATACCATTGGCCAGATAGCCGCGCTAAGGCGGGGTCTGGGTAAACCCGGCATGAGTTACGGCGGTTAGGCCATTGCCTGTTGCAAGTCGGCTATCAGGTCGTCAATATGCTCTAAACCAACAGATACCCTCAGCAGGTTAAAAGGCGTTTTTGTATCCGGCCCTTCAACAGAAGCCCGGTGCTCTATCAGGCTTTCTACACCGCCTAAACTGGTAGCCTGGGTAAATATTTCAACCGCGTTCACCACCTTTTTAGCTTCTTCTTCGCCACCTTTTAAGCAGAAGGAAAACACTGCCCCAAAGCCCGTCATTTGTGCTTTGGCAATGGCATATTGCGGGTGCGATTGTAAACCCGGATACATCACTTTCTCTACCCGCGGATGGTTCTCTAAATATTCGGTAAGTAGTTGCGCATTATGTACATGGCCGCGTACACGATAAGGCAGGGTTTTAATACTGCGTGTTAAAAAATAGCAATCCGTAGGTGAGGGAATGGCACCACCCATAGTTTGCACATTGCGAATTTTATCCCATAGCTCGTTTTTTTCTCTGGTGATGAGTGCGCCGCCCATCAAATCGCTGTGGCCGCCAAAGTATTTTGTGGTGGAGTGCATTACAATATCGGCACCTAAAGCCAGTGGTTGCTGGCAAAGCGGGGTAGCAAAAGTATTATCACAAACTACTTTAAGGTTATGTTTGGCAGCTATGGCAACCACCTGTTTTATATCTGTAATTTTTAATAATGGATTTGATGGTGTTTCTATCCATATTAAGCCGGTGTTAGGTTTTATGTGCGCTTTTATTACATCAGCATCGTTCACATCAATAAAATCAAATTCTAAAATCCCGGCAAAAAGCATTTTCAATTGGTTGCGCAGTCCGTGGTACATATCATCCGGACAAATAATATGTGTGCCAAGTTCCAATGCCTGGAAAACCGACATGCCCGCCGCATTACCAGATGAAAACGCGGCTGCTTCGGCACCATTCTCCAACTTAGCCAATACATTTTCTAAAGCGGTACGGTTAGGGTTTGCCGCACGGCTGTATGAATAGCCGGAATCATAACCACCCTCGTGGTTGCGCTCAAACGTGGTAGACATAACTATTGGTTGTATCACCGCTTTTGATGTTTCGTCAACATGGTTCCCGGCGTGTATGGCAATGGTTTCTATTTTCATAATGGAATGTTATTCGTTCAAAATAAAAGTAAATATTTGGCATTTGCAGTAGCAATTTGCAAAACGTATAGTATTAATAGAAGCTTGTATACATAAAGCCGCTTGTAAATTCACCGTCATATTAGATGTTTAAACATTGGGTGTATAAATACTTGCTGTACAAAACTGCTGTATTTTACTACCTTTGCCTAAATATTTTTCTAAATGGAAGTATCAGATAATTTCCAGGTATTATTGAATAACCCCCAACTGCTACCTGAACTTAAAGACATTGCTGAGAAGGTACTTCATAACCAG
>JAQBNZ010000061.1 GCA_028288285.1 Mucilaginibacter sp. | reverse complement strand
TATTCGTATAGCTGCTGAAGAACAGCCCGACTCACAGTTTTATACCTCGCGCTTAGGTATACGGATGGAAGACATTATTGATTTCTATCATAATAAAATTGAAAAGAACCCTAACTTTCAGGTTAAGCTGTTGCATTTCTTTATAAACTCGGGTATTTCAGATACGCCATATTACTGGAACGAGCTGGAAAAATATGTTACGCTTTACTGCAAGTTTAAAAAAATAAATCCTGCACTTGATACATTGGATATTGGCGGTGGCATGCCTTTTAAAGACTCATTGGATTTTGATTTTGATTATGAGTACATTATCAACGAAATTGTGAGCCGTATAAAAGAAATATGTGCCGAAAACGATACCATGGAGCCGGATATCATTACAGAATTTGGTAAATATACAGTTGCAGAAGCATCAGGTATTTTATATAAAGTATTAGGCCGCAAGCAACAGAACGACCGCGAAAGATGGTTGATGCTGGATGGATCATTCATTACCAACCTGCCCGATGTTTGGGCGCTTAACCAAAAATATGTGTTACTACCCATTAACAACTGGGATAGCGAATACGAGCGCGTAAACTTAGGCGGTATTACCTGCGATGGTCAGGATTATTACAACCAGGAAGCACACATGAACAGCGTGTTTATGCCAAAAACCCGTAAGGTGCAATATTTGGGTTTCTTTAACACAGGTGCCTATCAGGAAGTATTAAGCGGTTATGGTGGTATTCACCATTGCCTGCTGCCATCACCCAAGCATGTCATCATCCGCAGAAACAGAGATGAAACCTTTAACTTTGAGGTTTTTGGTGAGGAACAAAACAGTAAACAGGTATTGAAAATACTGGGTTATACCTCGTAAACTCAATTAAATAATATAAGCACCGCTTTGCAGCAGTGCTTTTTTGTTTTAAGTTATTTACATAAATAATACAAGAAACAGCATCAATATCCGTTTAATTAATTTTAACATCTATATCATCAGGGTAACTTGGCTGTTAAAAAATCAAACCATTGTCACAACTTTAATATTTTCAAATAAATTCTACTAATTCCCTATAGTATGTATATATTTGAAATATAAAAATGAAGCATACAACTTTTACATATAACAACATTCTTGTTTATTGCTGCATGCACAGCGAAAGATCGTGGTTGTAAGTATGTGTAAATGAAATACATGCCTCTTCAGCCACAGCGAAGGGGTTTTTTTATAAAACAATTTTAATACGCGATAGATATGCAAAGCTTCAGAACGGAACTGGAGAACCCCATAGTTGAACAGGATATTATTGACCTGGAAAGAAAGATTAGGGCATTCAGAGAGGGTAAAATACATGACGAAAAATTCCGGAGCCTGCGTCTGGCACGTGGTGTTTATGGCCAAAGGCAGCCCGGCGTACAAATGGTGCGTATTAAACTACCGTTTGGTAAGGTAACTTTTAAGCAGCTATTAAAAATTGCTGATATAGCCGACGAATATGGTAGCGGCAACCTGCACCTAACCACCCGCCAGGATATTCAAATTCATTATGTGAGCCTTGATCGTACCCCGCAACTATGGGCCGATTTGGAGCGTGACGATATAACCCTGCGCGAAGCATGCGGTAATACGGTAAGAAATGTAACTTCTTCTCCTGCCTCCGGCGTTGATCCGCAGGAACCGTTTGATGTATCGCCTTATGCACAGGCAACGTTTGAATATTTTTTGCGTAACCCTATCTGTCAGGATATGGGTCGCAAATTCAAGATATCTTTTTCATCAAGCGATGCTGATACCGCGTTTGCCTATATCCATGATGTGGGCTTGATACCCAAGCTTAAAGAAAATGGCGAGCGTGGCTTTAAGGTTTTATTAGGCGGCGGACTTGGTGCCCAGCCTTTACTGGCAAGCGCTGTAGAAGATTTCCTTCCGGAAGATGAGCTGATACCTTACATAGAAGCCATAATACGTGTGTTTGACCGTTACGGCGAACGCAATAACCGTAATAAGGCCCGTATGAAATACCTTATCCAAAAAATTGGTTTGGATGAAGTATTGCGATTAGCTAAAGAAGAACGCATAGCTTTAAAAGTAAAAACATACCCAATTAACCGCGATACTGTTCCTGAACCAGCTTTGCCTGCAGAAATAGTTTACCCTGATGTGGAGATAAGCAACCCGCTGCGATACGAACAATGGCTCGCAACTAACGTTTTTGAGCAAAAGCAAAGCGCCTTTTATGGTGTATATATTAAAGTACCTGTTGGCGATATACCATCTAATACTGCCCGTGCATTAGTTGATGCTATTAAACCTTTTGTAGGCGATGAAATTCGTGTTACTCAAAACCAGGGCTTACTGTTAAAGTTCGTCCGTAAGGAGGCATTGCCTGGGTTATATGAAGGCCTGCTGGCTTTAGATCTGGCGGCGCCGGGTTTCGACAGCGTTGCAGATGTAACCACTTGTCCGGGTACTGATACCTGTAACTTAGGCATCTCTAACAGCATGACCTTATCAAAGGTGCTGGAAGATGTAATTTACAACGAATATGAAGACCTAATTTTTAATCGTGATATTAAGATAAAAATTAGTGGCTGTATGAACAGTTGCGGTCAGCATGGCTTGGCGCATATTGGTTTTCATGGCAGTTCATTAAAATCAGGCTTAAAAGTTTTACCATCTGTACAGGTATTGTTAGGTGGCGGAACGGTAGGTAATGGTGTTGGCCGTGCAGCCGAAAAAGTTATAAAAGTCCCGGCTAAACGTGCTACGCATGTATTAAGAGCAGTGTTAGATGATTATAAAACCAACTCTGTTGGTGGCGAAACTTTCCATGCTTATTATGACAGCAAAGGCAAGGATTATTTTTATCAGTTATTAAAGCCACTGGCAGACCTGAGCACACTAACCGAAGACGAATTTGTAGACTGGGGCCACCAGGAAACATTTGCTACGGCAATAGGTGTTGGCGAGTGCGCCGGTGTTGTAATTGACCTTGTAGCAACTTTGCTTTATGAAAGCGACGAGAAACTGGGCTGGGCCAACGGTGCCTATGCAAAAGGCTTATGGGCCGATGCTATCTATCATTCTTACAATACAATGATTAGCGGGGCCAAAGCTTTATTGCTTGATAAAAGCGTTAATAGCAGCACACAAGCGGGCATTATCCGCGAGTTTGATACTTACTATACTTCAACAGGCGAGATTACCATTGATGGTACTTTTAGCGACCTGGTATTACAAATAAACAAAAACGAACCTTCTGAAGAATTTGCTACAGCATACTTACAACAAGCTACGGAATTTCTGCAATTGGTTAAAAATAAAAGAGAGGCAGTGTTATCATGATACAAACACAAACAAAAACTTCAGTTAAAGAGCCACGCATAACCCTTGTTGGCGCAGGCCCAGGCGATGCAGAACTTATCACCATAAAAGGTATAAAAGCTTTACAAACCGCCGATGTAGTGTTGTATGATGCTTTGGTTAATGAAGAATTGCTTGAATTTGCTCCCGCACATGCCACTAAAGTATATGTAGGTAAACGCTCTGGCGACCATTCATTTTCGCAGGAAAACATTAACAAGCTGATGATTGATTATGCCCTTAATTACGGTCACGTAGTAAGGCTAAAAGGCGGCGATCCGTTTGTGTTTGGTCGTGGATACGAGGAACTGGACCATGCTGCAGATTACAGCATTCCGGCACAGATTATTCCGGGTATATCAAGTTCAATTGGCGTACCGGGCTTGCAAGGTATACCGGTTACACACCGCGGCCTTAGCGAAAGCTTTTGGGTAGTAACAGGTACAACCAGCGATGGTAAAGTATCTGCAGATCTTTACCAGGCGGCTAAAACCAAAGCAACCGTTGTTGTGCTTATGGGCATACACAAACTTGCCGAAATTGCTGAGATATTTAAAAATGAAGGCAAAAACAAGTTACCTGTTGCCGTAATACAAAGCGGATCTACCGCTAATGAAAAAGTAGTGGTTGGCGTGGTTGATACCATTGTTGAGGTGGCCGAAGAAAACCATATCACCTCTCCTGCTTTAATTGTTTTTGGCGAAGTAGTTTCACTTCACCCCAAGTTTCAGCCTATCAGGGAATTTTATGACATTGTTGCCCAAGAATAATACAACCGATCTTCAGCCGGAAAAGACGGAGGGTAATCAATTGTTCCCTGTGTTTTTAAAGCTGGATAACCTGCATACGGTGCTTGTTGGCGGTGGTAATGTTGGCTTAGAAAAGCTGACTGCACTGCTACAAAACAGTCCGGCTGCGGCGGTTACTGTTATTTCTAAAACTTTTTTGTCCGAGATACATACGCTCGCGGCAGAATATGCGCAACTTAATATTATTCAAAAAGCATTTTCAGATACAGATTTGGATGGTGCCGATATTGTTATTGCAGCTACGGACGATAGTGAATTGAATAATTATATACGCCAATCGGCACATGATCGTAAGCTGCTTATCAATGTAGCCGATAAGCCAGAGCTTTGCGATTTCTACCTGGGTTCCATTGTACAAAAAGGCGACCTTAAAATTGGCATATCCACCAATGGTAAATCGCCAACTATAGCTAAACGGCTTAAAGAAGTTTTAAATGAAGCGCTGCCTGCCGAACTGGATACCTCATTACAGCAAATGAATGAGATCCGTAACCAATTATCAGGCGATTTTACTCATAAAGTTAAAGAACTTAACCGCGTAACAGCAGTATTGGTTGGCAAACAAAAACCACCAAGCAATAAAAAATTAATGCTGTTTGTTTGGGGTACTTTTGTTGTTTTCTTAGGTATTGCATTAACGGTTTTATGGCTAAAGGAACCAGTTTTTAGAACCTATGTAGAAGGCGTTAACCCGCTGTTTTATTATTTCCTGGTAGCAGGTTTTGTGTTCGCGCTAATAGATGGCGCCATAGGCATGTCATACGGAGTTACTTCAACAACCTTTTCGTTATCAATGGGCATACCGCCTGCTTCGGCAAGTATGGGTGTACATTTGTCAGAGATAATGAGCAACGGTATTGCAGGATGGATGCATTACCGTATGGGTAACGTAAACTGGAAACTATTTAAGTTGTTGTTGCTACCGGGCATTATTGGTGCTGTTACAGGTGCGTACCTCCTATCCTCATTAGAACATTATAGCCAGTATACCAAGCCTGTTGTGTCGTTATACACACTCATATTAGGGTTGGTTATTCTGTTTAAGGCAATTAACCTTAACCGTAAAAGAACATCAGCTAAAATTAAAAATATCCCTCTTTTGGGTTTAGGCGGTGGTTTTATTGATGCCGTTGGTGGTGGTGGCTGGGGCTCTATCGTGCTTTCTACCCTTATAGCAGGTGGCCGTCATCCTCGTTTTTCATTAGGTACTGTAAAATTATCGCGCTTCTTTATAGCGCTCATGAGCTCACTTACCTTCATCACTATGCTCAACGGAGCTCATTGGGAAGCAGTAGCCGGGCTTGTAATTGGCAGTGCATTGGCATCGCCGGTAGCAGCACGCATATCAAACAAAATATCTGCAAAAGCAATTATGTTCTCAGTAGCAGTTATTGTTATTTTAATAAGTTTGCGCAGCATCATGAATTTTATAATTAAAGTAATATAGTGGCAGATACTACATACATATCGCAATTGATTGAGGGAAAAGATCCCGTTGCCGCTTTACAGGCACTGGCAGAGCAATTTCCGGGCGAAATAGTATTTTCTACCAGCTTTGGCTGGGAGGATCAGGCTATTACGCACATGATATTCGCTAATAATATCCCTATAAAAGTTTTTACACTGGAAACCGGAAGACTATTCCCCGAAACTTATTATGTTTGGAATCGCACTATGGAAATTTACGGTAAGCCGGTACATGCCTACTATCCTGTTCATCACCTGTTAGAAGAGATGGTAAACGCCAAAGGTCCTAACAGTTTTTATGAATCGGTAGAGAATCGTAAAGAATGCTGTGGCATACGTAAGATAGAGCCATTGCGCCGTGCTTTAACAGGCAACAAGTGCTGGATAACCGGCATCCGTGCAGAGCAATCACCTAACCGCGAAGAAATGCACAACGTGGAATGGGACGAAGGCAATCAGCTTATTAAGTTTCACCCTATTTTTAGCTGGACTTTAGATGAGGTTAAAGCATTCATAAAACAATACAATATACCGTACAATACATTGCATGACAAGGGTTTCCCAAGTATAGGCTGCCTGCCCTGCACAAGGGCGGTACAACCCGGCGAAGATTTTAGGGCCGGGCGCTGGTGGTGGGAAGACCAATCCAAAAAAGAATGCGGACTGCATGCAATTGAACTAAATGATTTAAAAGAATGAGCAAATACCGGTTAGATTACCTGGATGAATTAGAGGCAGAGGCCATTTATATTTTGCGCGAAGTAGCAGGGCAATTTGAAAAACCTGCGCTGTTATTTTCTGGCGGTAAAGATTCTATTACCCTGGTACGGCTGGCCGAAAAAGCCTTTCGCCCGGGTAAGTTCCCTTTTCCGCTGGTGCATATTGATACCGGTCATAACTTTGTGGAAACCATCACCTATCGTGATGAAATGATAGCCCGCATTGGCGAAAAGCTGATTGTAGGCCATGTACAGGACAGTATTAATGAAGGCAAAGTTATTGAACAAAAAGGAAAGAACGCCAGCAGGAATGCCCTGCAAACCGTTACCCTTTTAGATACTATTGCTAAATACCAGTTTGATGCCTGCATAGGTGGCGCCCGCCGCGATGAGGAAAAGGCCCGCGCCAAGGAGCGTATATTTTCGGTACGTGATGAGTTTGGCCAGTGGGACCCTAAACGCCAGCGCCCCGAGTTGTGGGACATTTACAACGGGAAAATTCATAAGGGGGAGAACGTACGCGTGTTTCCGATAAGTAACTGGACTGAATTGGATGTGTGGAACTACATCCGCAGGGAAAACATTCCTTTACCATCCATCTACTTTGCCCACAAACGTGATTGTATTACCCGTAATGGCCAGTTAATGGCTGCTTCTCCATTTTTAAACATGGATGAGGAGGATATAATTGAGAACAAAAATGTGCGTTTCCGTACCGTTGGCGATATGACCTGTACCGCCGCTGTGGAATCATACGCGTTTGAGATAGATGATATAATTAATGAAATAGCATCATCAAAAATAAGCGAGCGTGGCGCCCGTATGGATGATAAAGTAAGTGAGGCAGCCATGGAAGACAGGAAAAAAGGGGGCTATTTTTAGAAGTTGGTGAGGACACCAACCCTGGTATTCTGCCGTTGGTGAGGACACCAACTTTAAAGATTGTTCCTGCTATTGGTGTCCTCACCAACGGCTAACAAATTATATCCTGCGGTCGGTGTCCTCACCGACCCGTTTGGCAAGGGATAGAGTTATAAGCACACACTAACACCTCTCAAAGAGGGGTTAAGAATAAAGAGAATGGATATACTAAAATTTATTACCGCAGGCAGTGTTGATGACGGTAAAAGCACATTAATAGGCAGATTGCTATATGATAGCGAGGCTATCCTGGCTGATCAGTTGGAGGCACTACATGCATCGAACCGTAAAAACGACGATGGTAGCATTGACCTTGCTATTTTAACCGACGGACTTAAAGCCGAACGTGAGCAAGGCATTACCATTGATGTGGCTTACAAGTATTTTGAGACCAATAAACGTAAATTTATCATAGCCGATGCTCCCGGTCATATCCAGTATACCCGTAACATGGTTACCGGTGCAAGCAACGCCGGCTTAGCCATTATATTGATAGATGCCCGCAAAGGTGTTGTTGAACAAACCACCCGCCACTCTTTTTTAGTTTCGTTATTACAAATACCACAGGTAGTAGTAGCGGTAAACAAGATGGATATGGTTGATTACAGCGAAGAAGTTTTTAACCAGATAGTAGCCGATTATAAAGTATTAGCCGCTAAGCTTAATCTTGATAATGTAACCTACATCCCGGTGAGCGCGCTTAAAGGTGATAACATTGTTCATGCATCGCCAAACATTAGCTGGTATAGCGGCGATAGCTTGTTGCATCACCTGGAAAATGTAGAGATTACGATAGATGATTCATCCGCACATGCAAGGCTACCTGTACAATGGGTGGTACGCCCCCAAACAGAGGCCCTGCACGATTATCGTGGCTATGCAGGCCGTGTATCAAGCGGATCATTCCGCGTCAACGACAAGGTAACTATACTACCTTCAGGCTTTAGCTCTACTATTTCAAAGATCGAATTGTTTGATAAACAGCCGGAGGAGGCCTTAGCAGGCATGTCTGTAACCGTGCACCTGCAGGATAATATTGATATTAGTCGTGGTGATATTATTGTGAACAGTGCCGGGCACCCGCAGGTTTCAAAAGCAATAGAAGCTGATCTGTGCTGGATGGATACCCGTCCGCTGGATACGTCGCTCACCTATTTGGTGCAGCATAATACTAAAACTGTGCGTTGCAAAGTACAGGAAATTCTTTACAAGGTGAACATAAATACACTGGAGAAAGATTATGCAGAAGATTTTAAGCTGAACGACATTGGCCGTATCGTTATTAAAACAGCCGAACCTTTAGCCTTTGATCCTTACCAGATTAATAAAGCCAACGGTGGCGCTATAATTATTGATAGCCGCACAAACGTAACAGTTGGGGCTTTAATGCTGAGAGATTCAGTGGAGTAAGAACAACTGGGATTATTAGATTTTTAGGATGACAAGATTTTTCTTGTCATTTTTTTTGCCCCATTTGTCATCCTGAGCAATAGCGAAGGATCTATTTGTAAATATGCATGTCTTAGAATAGATGCTTCAAACGTTCAGCATGACGATCAATCCCACAAAAAAAGCGGGCAGCTCGCCCACCCGCTTTTTAAACTAAATCACTTAAAAACAATCTTGATAAACCAAGAGCTTCTTGGCTCTTAATTCTTGGTTCTCACAACTTAATTCTGCTTCGCTCCGCTTAGCAATCCATCAAGTGTGATGGATGCATAGTACAGGCCACCAATTGTCGGTCCGCCGGCATATTGGATAAATCTTTTATTGAAAATATTTGATGCCCCAATCTTAAACGTTGCATAATACACCGGCACCCGGTAAGTAGCTTGTGCATCAAAGGTGTGTATGGCATCAACCCTCCCGGTTACTAATGGGCTCTCCCACAAGAAAGATTGCTGCCATTTATACACAATATTAAAACCAAAGTTCTTTACCACCTCGCGGTTGCCAAAGGAAAGGTTGCCTGACCATTCAGGCGTGTTAAAGCCGGTCACGAATATATCTGAGGTTTGCTGTGCTTTTAGTTTATTATAACTTACGTTACCTGATACGGTGTATCGTTTATAAAAATTATAACTTAACCCGGCTGATGAGCCGTAATTGTTATAAATGTTTTTGGCATTGGTGTATACACGGTATCGGCTTTGCCCTGCACTGGCAGCATTGGTTGATGTGGCAGTTGTAGGGTCGCGGTTAATGTCAAGCATGCTCAATACGGCTGCGTCTGTACCAACCGTTGTCCCGTTTGGCACAAACACCTGCACCTGGCCTAAAAAGCCGTTGTAACGGTTAGTATAGGCATCTACATCCAGAAATACTTTATTGTCAAAGAAAATACCTTTGTAACCTACCTCAAATGAAGTAATCTGCTCCGGGCGTGCTTTCGGCAGGTTGGCTACCTGCAACAGGCTCCTGTTTGCTAAAGCTGTGGCATCATCGCCGGTAGTAGACTGCGCTTTTACAGCTGCATTAAATGCTGTTACCGATTGCTGCGTATAGCTGTTATCTAAATATCCTAAGCCATTATTGATAAAATCTAAACTGCCCACGCGTTTAACACGGCCATTGTTTACATAAGATAATGCTTCAAATAATGAGGGGAAACGATAACCATTCTGGAACGTGAACCTAAAATTGTGGTTTTGCGTTGGCGAATAAACTGCTGCCAAACGTGGCGTAAATTTAGGATCAAAATAAGGATTGTGATCCCACCGTACCGATCCAAATAGTTTTAACTTTTCGTCAAAGAATGTTTTAGTTACCTGGGTAAACGCACCATATTTTTTGTAAATAACATCGTTACCAAAACTGCCATCGGGCAAAGGGGTATTCCTGTCGGCTATGGGGCGACTAAAATCAACAAAGTTATTACCATCCGGGATGATCTGATAAACGCGAACATCGGCGCCCACCAGCAGGTCAACCACCTTAACCTTGCGGGTGAGGTCCCACTGTGCTTCGCCATTAAACATATGGCTTTTTTGCACTAACGCAGCACCGCCTGTTACGGGCGCGTTAGGTATCAAACTTGATTTGATATCCCAGTTGTTTATGCCGATGATCGTATTTTTTAGTGCATTAAATTCAGGTGTACCCGGTAATACCCTCCCGGCATCAGCAGCAGCACGAGCCGCATTATTTGCAGCAGCAAGATTGGCCGATGTTAAGCCACCATTAGCTGAAGCATAAGACGTTAGTGCATTTTTATAGGTAGTTGCCCATACTGAGTTGCTGGCATGATTAAGGTCAAGGTTATCTGCCAACGGCTTCACATTATATGAATTGCCGGTATTCTCGATTGACTCATACCCACGTACCAGGAAATCTTTACCTTTCAATTCCACCTTATGGTTTTGAACTGTAGCGCCGTTAAGCGATATCTTGTTCCCCCGCTGAAATACGCCATCCATTTTACCATAGCGATAAGTGTAGGATAAAGTAGTGTTTGGCGTAAGCTTATATGCCAGCGTACCATCCAGTTTTAAGTTGGTTACTTTAGGGTCTACCAAATCAACCTCGTTATAACCTGTGCGGGCAACGGTCAAATTCGGCCTTGCCACACCATCAACCACAATACCTTTTATAGATACCGTGTTACTGCCGGCAAGGGCATCGTCACCATATTTATTCCAGCCATCATAAGCAGCGTTATTGGTTCCGGCTAATTCCGGATAAGCCGGGTTAGCGGTCTTCAGGTTAGCAGGGTTTTGATCTAAGCGGGTGTTTGACTGCCAGTCTTTACCCTCCAGGTAACTGGCGTTGATCTTAAAGGCAAATTTATCATTAAATGCTTTGGCATATCTTACAGCTGTTTCGGTAATCGCGCTTGGACTAATTCCTATACCATCTACATGGTTAATTCCTGTACGGTGATAAGCGCTTAAGCCCTGGTATCTGAAAGGGTCTTTTGTAAACAGGTTGGATAGTCCGTTTATTGCGTTAGTACCATACAATGCCGCTGCTGCACCCGGCGTTATTTCAATACTGGCTATATCGAGCTCGGTTGGGCCTATAGCATTACCCAGCGGTACACCCAACGTGGCCGACTGCATATCCACCCCATCTGCCAGTTGCATAAACCTAAAATTGTTTGGGCTGTTAAAACCACGTGTGTTAGGCACTTTAAGGGTAATACTGGTAGTTGTCATCTGTACGCCTTTCACGTTCTCCAGCGCATCATAAAAGCTTGGGCCGGGCGATTGTTTTAATGCGTTAATACTCAGTTTTTCTATAGCAACCGGCGATCTCAGCAGCTTCTCTTCTCTTCGCGATGCAGTAACCACCACCTCGTTTATAAGTAACGACTGCGTTGTAAGATGTACATTTACAGCGCTATTGGCATTTTTAATATAAAACTCCTGTGGTTGAAAGCCCACGGCACTAAAAACCAAAGTGAAGGGCAATTTTGCACTGGTGGTTAATGAAAACTTACCTACAGTGTCTGTAGCGGTTCTATTGGTGGTACCTTTTATGGTTACATTTGTACCTACCAGCGGGGCACCGTGATCGTCGTTTACGGTACCGCTTAAAATATAACTGCCGTTAAGCTGGGCCAGGGCTGCCGTTGGAACAAGCACTAACAATAGCACAATGAGCTTTAAAAAATTTGTATAAATTTTCATGTAATTGGGTGAAAGAAATGAAATAACGTTAATTACTAATTGTTGCAAAGGAAATTAACAACAACAGCATGCAGTCAGGCCCTGCATTGGTAACATTCGAACTAAATATATAACTAAATAATACATTGTCTATAGAATAAGTAGACAAAAATATTAAATTTTTTATTCGTACCAAATAAATTTGATAATATTTTATAAATAGCATCAAAAAACTGTTCGTTTAAGCAGTAAATCGCTATTATTGTCGACTAAACAGATATACATTAATGGCTTTTAATTACCAGCGGATAATTATTAAAATAGGCTCTAACGTTATAACCAAACCAAACGGCTTGCCTGATGTGGAACGTATTGAACATTTGGTTAACCAAATTGCCTCAATTAAAAAGCAGGGAAAGGAAGTTATTTTAGTATCATCAGGTGCGGTGGCATCTGGCAGGAGTTTAATAACAGTTACCGATAAGTTTGATGCAGTGGCCACGCGCCAGCTGCTTGCATCTATAGGGCAGGTAAAATTGATAAATACTTATTCCCATCTGTTTGAAAAATTTGACATCCTTTGCTCGCAGGTGTTGGTTACCAAGGAGGATTTCAGAGACAGGCTGCATTACCTCAACATGAAAAACTGCCTGGAGATTTTGCTGCAGCACCAGGTTATCCCTGTTATTAATGAGAATGATGTGGTATCGGTAACGGAACTGATGTTTACTGATAATGACGAGCTGGCCGGATTAATTGCATCTATGCTGAATGCGCAGGCCCTTATTGTACTTACTAATGTTGATGGCATTTATGATGGCGATCCGAAGCTACCGGGGTCAGCTGTAATTAACGAAGTGACCGAGGCTGGTATCGACTTTTCATCGTTCGTAAGCTCGGGCCGCTCGCAGTTTGGGCGCGGTGGTATGATCACCAAATCTACCATTGCGCATAAGGTGGCTAAACTGGGTATAGCAGTACACATTGCCAATGGCACAAAAGAAAATATACTGATAGATGTTTTGGATAATAAGGTTAGCCACACCCGCTTTATCCCCAAGAAAAAAGCATCAGGCAAAAAGAAATGGATAGCCCATTCAGAAACCGCTGCAACCGGTGTTGTACAGGTAAATGAAGGTGCAAAAGCGGTATTGATCTCCAGCAAAGCATCAAGCTTGTTGCCTGTGGGTATAATTGATGTAATATCCGACTTTAAAAAGGGAGAGATCATTAAAATAGTAGATGAAAACAATAAACTGATAGGTCTTGGTTTGGCAGAATATGGCTCTGAAAAGGCACGTGAGTGGGTAGGCCAAAAAAATCAGCGGCCACTGGTACATTATGATTACCTTTATTTACAGGGATAAAAATGGCATATAAACAATATTTTGAGGACGCATTAACAGCGGCACGTGGTAAGATACTTCCCTCTGCGGTGATTGATAAGGTATTGCTTGATGTGGCAAAAGCCGCTATTGAGCAAGCCGATTTCCTTTTGCAGGAGAATAAAAAAGACCTGGACCGTATGGATCCGGCCGACCCAAAATACGACCGCCTTACCCTTACAGCCGAACGAATAAAAGCTATTGCCGCAGATATTGAAAATGTGGCAGGATTAAACAGTCCGTTGGGAGCTGTGCTTTCAGATACAACCCTGGCTAATGGCCTGCATATATCTAAAGTAAGGGTACCGCTGGGTATTGTTGGTGTAATTTACGAGGCCAGGCCAAATGTTACTTTTGATGTGTTTGCGCTTTGCTTTAAAACAGGCAACATAAGCATATTAAAAGGCGGCAGTGATGCGGATAATTCCAACAGGGCAATTATAAAAATTATACACGAGGTGCTATCGGCAAATAATATTGATGCAAACGTAGCCACCTTGTTACCTGTTGAACGTGAAGCCACCGAAGCTCTTTTAAACGCTGTTGGTTATGTTGATGTATTGATACCCCGTGGCAGTCAGAGCCTTATTAACTATGTACGCAGCAACAGCAAGGTGCCGGTAATTGAAACAGGTGCGGGCATTGTACATACTTACTTTGATGAAACCGGCGACCTGGATAAGGCAACCGCTATTATAGATAATGCCAAAACTCGCCGGGTAAGCGTATGTAACGCGCTTGATTGTCTCATCATAAACAGCAAACGCCTCGGCGACCTTGTACATGTAGTAGAGCCGCTTGGCGAAAAACAAGTGACCTTGTATGCCGACAAAACCGCTTACAGTGTATTGGATGGCATCTATCCAGCCGGGTTGTTGCATGAAGCGCAACCCGAGCATTTTGGCACGGAGTTTTTGTCGATGAAAATGGCTATCAAAACGGTTAACTCCTTAGATGAAGCATTGAACCACATTGCCATTAATAGCTCCAAACACAGCGAGGCTATCATATCTGAAGATGAAAACCATATCGAAACGTTTTTAAACCAGGTGGATGCTGCGGCGGTTTATGTAAATACCTCAACCGCTTTTACTGATGGCGCCCAGTTTGGTTTAGGTGCCGAAATTGGCATCAGTACACAAAAGCTGCATGCCCGCGGCCCAATGGGATTAGAAGAACTCACCAGTTATAAATGGATTGTAAAAGGGAACGGACAGATACGAACGCCATAGTTTTTTAATCTTCTGTTAAAACAAAAGTAGGTGGCTATTTTTTATACTGATGCATTTAACTCCTTACCAATGAGAAGCAAAGCAAGTATAAAAGGACACCCAATACATCCTATACTTATACCATTTCCAATCGCATTTCTTATAGGGACACTCCTGTTTGATGTTTTACACCTAACAAGTGGCAACAAAAGCTACTGGCAAACCGGTGAATATCTGGAAATAGCCGGAATTGTTTCTGCACTTATTGCTGCCATACCCGGGGTTATTGATTATTTTAAAACAGTACCTCCCAATAGTTCCGGTAAAAAACGTGCCGCAACACATGGCTTAATCAACCTTTCATTGGTTATAGTTTTTACAATAGCCTATGTTTTTCGGGATAATTCCGCTCAAGGGTTGATAATCGGTTTGGAAGCTATAGGTGTTATCATGTTATTTATTTCGGGGTGGCTTGGCGGGACCTTAGCTTACCGTAATCAGATAGGAGTTGATATCAGGTATGCCGGTGCCGGCAAGTGGAATGAAACGCATGTAGCTGATAACAAGGGATTAATTGAGGTTGCAACTGCCGATGAATTAAAGACCGATCAAATGAAACTCATTCATATTGGCACTAAACGGATAGTTCTTGGAAAAACAGAGTCAGGATATTTGGCTTTTGATGACCATTGCTGTCATAAAGGAGGTTCTTTAGCAGGCGGAACAATGATTTGCGGAACAGTTCAATGTCCCTGGCATGGGTCGCAGTTTGATTGCAGCACGGGGATTGTAAAAGCAGGTCCGGCTAAAGACAATATAGATATATATCCTGTCAAGGAATCAAATGGTAAAATATACATTAAGTATTAGCGATTTTTAGTCGCTCTAATGGAGATGGACAGCACCTACGGTGCAAATAAACGTCTTTTCTGTTTCTACAAAGCGGTTGCACCTACGGCGCAAGAAGATTTACGAATGATATTTAAAACACCGCTATCTGCCCCAGAGGGTAATGTATACGTATTTAAAAAATGGCTATCTGCCCCAGGGGGGCTACCGCTTTGTAGAAAAAACATCATAAGAAACATCCTTTGTCCCGTAGGGACTACCCTACCCCTGCCATAAATATCAAACAATTTCATTTTACTATCCTCTGACCCAAGCCTTAATCTATATAAACAGGAAAGCCGTATCTTTGCGCTCAATATGAGTAAGCACGGAAGAATATTGGTAGCGATGAGCGGCGGAGTTGATAGTTCGGTAGCGGCAGTGATGCTGCACGAGCAGGGCTACGAAGTTATAGGGCTTACTATGAAAACGTGGGACTATGCCGCATCTGGCGGTAGCTCAAAAGAAACAGGCTGTTGCAGTCTGGATAGTATTAATGATGCGCGTGCATTAGCCGTTGGTTATGGCTTCCCGCATTATATATTGGATATTCGTAATGAATTTGGCGACTTTGTTATTGACAACTTTGTTGATGAATATCTTGCCGGGCGTACCCCTAATCCATGCGTTTTATGCAACACCCACATTAAATGGGAAGCATTATTAAAACGTGCCGATAAACTGGACTGCGAATTTATAGCTACAGGGCATTATGCCAATATCCGTTTACAGGATAATGGCAGGTATGTAATATCAAAAGGTAAAGACGAAAATAAAGATCAATCATACGTATTGTGGGGTGTATCTCAAAAGAACCTTGCACGTACTAAGTTTCCTTTAGGCAGTTTTTCTAAACCTGAGATCAGGCAGATGGCTGTTGATATGGGACAATTGGAGCTGGCAGGTAAAAGCGAAAGCTATGAGATATGTTTTGTGCCTGATAACGACTACAGATCATTCCTGAGGCATAAAGTTGAGGACCTTGACGAACGTGTTGGCCCGGGCAACTTTGTATTAACTGACGGCACTTTAGTGGGCAAACACCAGGGATATCCTTTTTACACCATTGGCCAGCGTAAGGGTTTGGGCATTGCATTGGGCAAACCAATGTTTGTTACCCAAATTCAGCCGGAGACCAACACCGTGGTATTAGGTACTATTGAAGAACTTGAAAAGAAGGAAGCCTGGGTACGTAACCTTAATTTGGTTAAGTATGAAACCATTACCGAGCCATTAGAAGCAGTAACCAAAATACGTTACAAAGATGCAGGTACCGAAAGCAAAATACAGCAAATAGGCGACCACATGAAAGTATCTTTTGATCACATGGTATCGGGCATTGCGCCGGGCCAGTCTGCGGTGTTTTATGAAGGCAACGACCTTTTAGGCGGCGGATTCCTTATTTAGCATTAAAAAATCCCTTGTCATGGGTAACGTATGAAGCATCTATTCACTGATAGACCTGCTTTACATAGGATGACAAGTAAATTAATTAGCTAAAAAACCTTCTTGAAACAACCAAACCATTGCAAATTTGCAACAATAAGCCGCTTTGCAAAAACATTTCATGCACCCAAACTTTTATACATTATCAGGCTCAAAAAAACATAATTTGCGTTTCTATCGCATTTTATGTTTTCTTTGCAAAAACAACAAGGTTAAATGGCTAAAAACTTACTGATAGTTGAATCACCGGCGAAAGCCAAAACAATTGAAGGTTACCTGGGAAAGGATTTTACTGTAAAATCAAGTTACGGCCATATTCGCGACCTTGTTAAATCTGAAGATGCTATTGATATCAACAATAACTTCACGCAACGATATGAAGTGCCTGCCGATAAGAAGCAGGTGGTTAGTGAGTTAAAAAAATTAGCTAAAGAAGCAGACATTGTATGGCTCGCATCCGATGAGGACCGCGAAGGAGAAGCCATATCATGGCACTTATTTGAAACCCTGGGTTTGAAAGAGCCAGATACCCGCCGCATTGTTTTCCATGAGATAACCAAGCCCGCAATAATGCGTGCCATTGAAAACCCACGCAAAATAGACTATAACCTGGTAAATGCACAACAGGCCCGCCGCGTGTTAGACAGGTTGGTTGGTTTTGAATTATCACCGGTTTTATGGAAAAAAGTTAAACCATCACTATCTGCTGGCCGTGTACAATCTGTTGCGGTACGTTTAATTGTTGATAGGGAACGCGAGATAAATAAATTTAAATCAGAAGCTGCTTTTAAAATAGTAGCCATATTTGGCACAGGCAGAAACGCTTTTAAAGCCGAATTGCCTGAACGTTTCAGCAAACAGGAGGATGCCGAAAATTTTTTACAGGATTGTGTTAAGGCCATCTTTGATATTAAATCATTAGAGACCAGGCCTGCCAAACGTTCGCCTGCCGCACCATTTACCACATCTACCTTACAACAGGAAGCCAGTCGTAAATTGGGTTACTCGGTAGCGCGCACTATGCAGGTAGCACAAAAGCTGTATGAATCGGGTAATATTACCTACATGCGTACAGATTCGGTAAACTTATCTGACACTGCTTTAAATGCTGCCGCTACCGAAATTGTATCTGCCTACGGCGATAAATATCATCAGCATAGAAAATATAAAACAAAAAGCGCCGGCGCACAAGAAGCGCACGAAGCCATCCGCCCAACCTATTTCGATAAGCATACTATTGATGGCGACGGATCAGAGAAACGCTTATATGAACTGATTTGGAAACGCGCCATAGCCTCACAAATGAGCGAAGCACAGTTTGAAAAAACGGTTGCAAAAATTAGTATATCCACACGTAAAGAAGAATTGGTTGCCAATGGCGAGGTAATGAAGTTTGATGGTTTCCTGAAAGTTTACCTGGAAAGCAGTGATGAGGACGAAGACAACCAAACAGCTGATGGCGAGAACGCCATACTGCCACCTTTAACCAAAGGGCAGGTTTTACAACTGCAGGAATTAACCGCTACAGAAAGATTTTCGCGCCCGCCTGCACGTTACACCGAGGCAAGCTTAGTTAAAAAATTAGAAGAATTAGGTATAGGTCGACCATCAACCTATGCCCCTACTATATCAACCATACAAAACCGCGGTTATGTGGTTAAAGAAGAACGCGAAGGCCGTCAAAGGAACTTCCGTGTACTAACGCTAAAAGGCGAAAACATTACCAAAGAAGAAAAAACTGAGAACACGGGTGCTGAACGCGGCAAGCTGTTCCCTACTGATATTGGTGCTGTGGTGAATGACTTTTTGGTTCTGCATTTTCAGGGAATTGTTGATTTTAACTTTACCGCCAGCGTTGAAAAGCAGTTTGATGAGATTGCCCAGGGCCTGCAGGACTGGACAAAAATGATCCGTTCTTTTTATGATCCTTTCCATAAGGATGTACAAAGCACTATTGAAACTGCAGATAAAGCAACCGGCGAGCGCGAATTAGGTGTACACCCTGAGAGTGGTAAAAAAATGTCGGTACGTATTGGTCGTTACGGCCCGTTTGTACAGGTTGGTGAAAATGCCACCGAAGAAAATGGAGAAGAAAAACCGCTATATGCAAGCCTTCGCACCGGCCAGAGTATAGAAACCATTACTTTAGAAGAGGCACTTGAACTATTCAAGCTACCCAAAGTTGTTGGTGAATTTGAAGGCAAGGTAATGAAAGTTGCTATTGGCCGTTTTGGGCCATATATAAGCCATAACGGTGCTTTTGTTTCCCTGCCAAAAGAGATCGATCCGTTGGATGTTACCGAAGAGGAAGCCATTGAGTTAATTAACGCCAAGCGTAAGAAAGATGCGGAAAAGCTGATAAAAGCCTTTGACGAAGATGAAACCGTTAAAGTTTTAAACGGACGCTGGGGCCCTTATATTGAATTTGGAAAACTAAACGTTAAAATACCTAAGGATAAAGACCCTTTAACCTTAACTTTTGAAGAATGCAAAGCCTTAGCTGATGCTATGCCAAAAGATGCCAAAAAAGGGCGCTTTGGCAAAGCTGCATCTACTGCCAAACCGGCGGCAAAAAAATCGCCTGCAAAGAAAAAGGCTATTGCAAAAAAGAAATAGTTTATTACTTTAAAGCAAATGATTGATATTTTTTTCCTAAAAATCCCATATTAATCAAATAGTTAGCAAAACATTTCTATATTAAGGGCTTAATCTCCGTGATTAATGAAACCTTATCTTGTTTTTAAAAAAGGTCTGAGACCTTTTTTATTAGTCTTTTTATGCACCTTTTTAGTCAATGGTGCAACGTTTGCCCAAATAGGCTCATGCCCTGCAAATATTGATTTTGAATTTGGTAACTTTAACAATTGGCAGGCATATACAGGTACCACTTATGCGTTTGGTGGTACTAACGTTATTAATGTGGTGGCAACTGTGCCTACAGCTGGGGTGATTGATATTATACAAAAAGGTACAGGTGTAGATCCTTATGGCAATTTCCCAACCTCTGCCCCAGATGGCAGTAACTACTCCGTAAAATTGGGCAACGACGGTACAGGTGCTCGTGCCGATAGAGTAAGTTATGATTTTGATGTACCAGCAACTCAACAAAATTTCGTTTTAACTTATCAATACGCTATTGTATTACAAGATCCAAATCATTCCTCGGCCGAACAACCCCGTTTTACCGCTAAAGTATTTGACATTACCGCAAATGCGTACATAACATGTGGATCGTTCGAGTATGCAGCCACTGCTGCACTTCCAGGCTTTAAACATTCTTTGGGGCAAGTTATTTATAAAGAATGGACACCTGTAAGCATTAATTTAAACGGTTATGGAGGCCATAAATTACGACTTGAGTTTACAGCAGCTGATTGTACCGCAGGAGGGCATTTTGGATATGCCTATATAGATGTTAACAACAACTGTTCTGAGTTAATTCAAGGAACAGCCTTTTGCCCTGCAAAACCCAATGCAACACTTACAGGCCCGGCAGGTTATAACCATTATGAATGGTATTCGGCAGATAGATCTAAGTTATTAGGTACCGGCCAAATACTCAGTATTCCATCAGCAGGTGCAGATGGTACATCAATAAAATTAGATTTAATACCATTTATAGGTTTTGGTTGTAATTACACTATTGATGCAACATTAAAAGCGTTACCCGGCTTTACATTTAATGTTAAAGATCCCGCACCTGTTTGCGCATCTATTGATCTTACAAGCACCCAAATAACTAAAACAAGTGATGCCAATTTAGTATATACTTATTGGAAAGATGCTGCCGCAACAACTGCCCTGCCATTGCCAAATGCTTTAACTACATCAGGTACTTATTACATACAAGCAACAGCGCCATCGGGCTGTACTGATATCAAACCTGTAAAAGTAGAAGTTAACCCCCTCCCAACAATAACTATTACAGATCCGCCAACAGTTTGTTTTTCATCACCTGTTGATATTACCGCAGCAGGTGTTACCGCGGGTAGTAGTGCAGGTTTAACCTTTACTTATTGGACTAACGCCTCAGCCACGCAACCTTTAAGTAACCCAACAAATATAACCCTTGCCGGTACTTATTACATTATGGGCACAACAACCAGTGGCTGTTCTGTTATAAAACCCGTACAAATCACTAATTACCCATTACCAGTATTAACAATAACTAACCCTACAGCAGTTTGCTATCCTTTAAAGATCAATATTACAAAAGCTTATATAACTACAGGTAGCGATGCTAACCTTACTTATACCTACTGGACAGACCAGGCTGCTACAATACCATTATTATCTCCTGATAGACTGGAACAAAGCGGCACCTATTATATAAAGGCTATTAATAACAATGGTTGCGAAAAAATAAATGCTGTTTTTGTTACAATAAACCCGTTGCCTGAGTTAGTAATCAATCCTCCGGCAGCAGCCTGCTATCCCGAAAAGGTAGATATTACTGCACTATCTGTAACTGCTGGTAGCACCAATATTGACAAGCTTACTTATTGGACCGATTCACGTGCAACTATCCCCTTAACAACGCCACGTGCAGTAGCTGATAGTAGTGTTTATTACATAAAGGCAACAAGTATATATGGTTGTGAGGTAATTAAGCCTGTTACCGTAAATATTCATAAGCTGCCAGTTGTTATTACCGCCAACCCGGCAAAAGTATATATGCCTAATTTGATAGACCTTACTAAAGCTGAAGTTACAGCTGGCAGCTCACCCAAATTGACGTTTACCTATTTTATTGACAAGGATGTTTTAAATGAGGTAAGCAACGCCCGGGCCATTAATAAAACAGGCATCTACTACATTAAGGGCACAAATATTTATGGTTGTTACACCATAACACCTGTAGATGTTACCGTTGCCGTCATACCACAAATTCTGGTACCCAAGGCCTTTACACCAATACAATTAAGCAATAACAGACTATATCCATTTTTACTGGGTATAAAAACCTTTAAGGCTTTCAGGGTGTATGATCGCTGGGGGTCGTTGGTATTTCAAACCAATGATCCTACCCCTTCAAATGGCTGGGATGGGGTTTATAAAGGACAAATACATTTTCTGGATACCTTTAGCTGGTATGCCGAAGGTTATGATTATGTAGATAAATTGATTCATAAAACTGGTAATACCATTCTATTAAAGTAGCATATGTTAAGGTATAAGCTTTTATTAACTTTGTTTGCATTTTTATACTTTGGCAATATACTTAAAGCGCAGGATCCTCATTTTTCGCAATACTTTGCTTCACCTTTAACACTCAATCCGGCATTAACAGGTTTTTTTGACGGCGATTATCGTATTACCTTAAATGAAAGGCAGCAATGGTGGAATGTGGGCAGCAGCTATAGCACAACAAGTGTATCCGCCGATTTTAAGATACTTTCCGAGCACCTGCCAGTAGATGATACTTTTGGGGTTGGTATAAGCGGCTTGTTTGATAAAACATTAAACGGAGCATTACAAAGTAATTACTTTTCCTTATCGGGCGCTTATCATAAAAGCCTTGCCGACAAGGGCGCACAAACTTTAGGAATGGGTTTCCAGGTAAACTATGCCAACCGCCATTTTGATTACAACAAGCTTACATTTGCATCTCAGTTCAATATTGATTTTTTTGATACCAGTATACCGGCAAACGTTAATTATGACAATACATCAACTAATTACATTGAACTAAATGCAGGCATATTATATGCTGTACATCTGCAAAAATCTAATATTTATGCGGGTGTTTCTTTATATCACACTACCAGGCCAAAGGAATCGCTATTTGACGCATCTGGTTATAAAATACCTTTTCGCGGCACCTTTCATGGCGGCGGCGAAATAAATATTAATAGCCAGTCGTCCATATTATTTAGCGGTGTATACATGGCTCAGGGTACGGATAAAGATAAATTAATTGGAGCCGCTTATGGTTTAAAAGCCGATAATTACAATTTGGCCGTTAAATTTTATCTGGGTTTATGGCACAGGTTTAACCAATCGTTTATCCCTTATGTTGGCATGGATTTTAAAAATATCAGCGTTGGCTTAAATTATAGTAGCTCTACCTCGCAAAACATCTACTATCAACCAAAAACAATTGAAATATCTTTAATTTATAGGCATAAAAACTTAAACCAATCATTATTATGTCCACGTTTTTAAAAGTTACCTGCAAAATTTTTGCAGGCGCTACATTGATATTTTTTACTTCTGCAAAATTTGTGCACGCCCAGTGTACCATTAGCAAAGCAGAAAAAAACGGCATGATTATATTTAAAACAGCTGAAAGCTACCAATATGTAAGGATTGGAAATCGTTATAATGGAATAGCAATACAAATTATTGCCAAAAGCAAATCAGGTGATGTAAATTATACAGTATTATTTAAGTACACAAGCGGCCTGTTGTCGCCAAAGCCTGTAAGTATAAATTTTGGATTTGATAATGAGCAAAAGCTTAACACCAAAATAAAACTTATTAAGGTTCAAAAAACGGATAATGCAAATCTTGTTACCAGGTACTATGAAGCTTACCCAACCCAAAATGAAATAGAACAACTAAAGCAGGACTCACTTAAATATTTTGAATTTATTTTTACAAAGAGTACCTCTGCAAGTATTAATGTAAATGATCCGGCCGTTATACAAACACAAATAAGTTGCTTGCAACGCCAGGTTAAATAAGCCGCGCGAAATATTTTTATAAGTGGATGACCAATTGTGGGTCGCTTTTTGTTATTCTTGCCTAAGTAAATTTGTAATAGATGATTAAAGACCTTCCCGCTAACATAGTAAAAGACATAGCCATTGCTGTTGCTTTGGAGAGTGAAAACATTGAAAGTAAGGTTTGGTACGTATATCTTATTAACCTTAAAAAAGTGCCGCTTGAAAATGTGCTTATTACCTCAAAAGGCTATGGCGAAAAAGACGGCGAACCGGTAAAGACTTCTACCCTGCGCCATGCATTCCCGTTAGTGGAGCCGAATAGCTTTAAATTGATAGAACCTATTGACGAGCAAACATTCGGACTGAATAACGAGTACTGGTTAAGCTACTATATTGGCCGCGAGATCTTCGATAAGAAGTTCATATTTTTACCGGAAAGTATTGTTGATGATAACTTTATAAAGCTGCCGGTTATTAATAAACCCGGCGTTATGATTCGTTAATTTATAAGATCATGCATTAGGTGCATGGATTCTTTCAGGTTAAAATATAACGTTTTATACACTTCAAATATCTTAGTATAAACATGGTGGTTTGCCATATCAGGCGCTATCACTACCCTATCTTTTGCTTCCTTTACATGTATTGGCTCAATATCAATTTGCAAGGCCTGCATCGCTAAATATATAGCTCCAATTGCTGATGCATCATCGGTTTGCTGTAGTACCAGTTTTTTACCTGTTATATCTGCCAGTAGTTGTACCCATACCGGCGAAGATATAAAGCCTCCGCTTACCACTATCTCCTCAATTTGCTGAGAAGAATTCTCCACTGCTTTTAAAACATCATTCAGCGCAAAGCAAATACCCTCTAAAGCTGCCCGTAAAAAATGCGGCTGCTGGTGGTTGTGATTAATATTTAAAAACGCACCAGAGCTTTTTGAATCCCACACGGGAGCACGCTCGGCATATAGGTAAGGTAAAAATATCAAGCCATTGCTGCCGGGGCTTACGGTTTTAATATCGCTGAATAAAGCGTTGTAAGTTTCGTTGGTAATGTTAGTTAGCTTTAAAAAACTTTTCAGAAGCCAGTCTACCGCGGCGCCGCCATTGTTTACCGCCCCGCCACAAATGAATGTTTTTTTGTTAAGCAAATAGTTAAAGGTCATGGCACCGTAATTGTAAATTGGGGCGTTACTACCTACCCTTACGGCACCACTTGTACCAATTGTTAACGCAGCAATCCCCGGCCTCACGGCGTTCCCTCCAAGATTGGCACAGCACCCGTCACTGGCACCAATTACAAAATGAGTTTTTACAGAGATACCCGGCAGTAATTTGTTAAAATCTGTCAAAGAACGATAAGTTTCCGTATCCACCGGTTTGGATAGTTTCTCGTTGTTTAAACCAGCCATTGCTAAAGATTTATCGTACCAGCTAAGAGCTAAAATATCAAATAACCCGGTTGCCGAAGCAATGGAATAATCTACCTCAAATACACCAAAAAGCTTATACCATATATACTCTTTTATAGATATGAATTTATAAGCTTCATTAAACAATTCAGGGCAATTTTCTCGCAGCCATATAAGCTTACATAATGGCGACATAGCATATATTGCTGTACCTGTGTGGTGATAAATATCCTCACCTTGTGTAGAAATTCGGATACTTTGTGCAATATCTCCGCTTCTTGAATCGGCCCACAAAATGGCATCAGAAAGGGCTGTACCATCTTTGGCTACCGGCATAATGCTGTGCATAGCAGCACTAAGGCTTATTGCAACAGGTTCACCGCCTAACTTTGAGGTAATATCATTAATACATGAAACAAATGCCTGCCATATAAGGCATGGGTTTTGCTCACTGTAGCCGGGTTGAGGATTGCTGGTTACATAGTGATATTGGGCCGTAGAAAGGGTATTCCCTTCGGCATCAACTGCCACAGCTTTAGTGCTGCCGGTACCCAGATCTACCCCCACGAAATATTTTTGCATAAATGGAAACTTTATTAATTTGGTTACGTAAACTTTAGCTGAACGAAGATATTGGATTAAAAATCCACAATATCATTATTTGTTAACATTTATGATTCTAATGGTAGAATTAAACTCACTTGCGAATAATTTAATATACTTTTAGATAAAAAATTTGAGTTTATAATTTAGTATACCTGGCTGTTTAATAAAAATATTATGCTTAATCTTGTTTATAATAAGCGTAAGTATGGTAATTTTTACCTTTTTCACATTTATAAATAGCATATATATAATATAACACGGTAAAAAATAGGAATGAAAAAAACATTACTTATTGTTGATGACGATTTAAGCATATTAAAACTTCTGAATTTTATTCTATCAAAGGAATATGATATAGTTGTAAAAAATAATGGTATTGAAGCATTTGGCTGGTTAGAAGATGGTAATATGCCAAAACTGATCATATCAGATCTGCAAATGCCTTATTTTGATGGACAATCATTTGTAAAGAATGTTAAAATAAGTGGTTTTTACCGGAATATACCTGTTATACTGCTTTCTGCTGCTCATGATCTTGAAGAGCAGGTAGCTAACATGCCATTTACAGTTGAAGCTTACATACACAAGCCTTTCAATCCAACAACCTTAAAAACAGCAATAAATCAAGCCCTACAAGTTTATGATGCAGCAGACAGCAACTGATTGGAATGAAAGTTCGGGCACACAAATCAGTATCGCATATGCAGGACTGGAATTAAAAGATTTGATCTCTGATGGTTTGAGTAAAGACTTTCGCATTAAATTTAATGACACACTTAAAGACATTGAAGATTACTTAGGCAATCAATCAATTTTAACCATACCTGATATAATTTTAGTTGAGGTTGATAAGGATGAAAAATGTTTTCAGCTTGTTGAAAGGCTCAGAACCAACTTTCTTATGAACGGGCTTATTATTGTAATGATATCAACCCGTAATGATAAAAAACTAGTGCAAAAAGCCATGCAAATGAAATTGCATGACTTTTATACATATCCCTTCTCAACTTCCGATTTAAGAGAAAGGCTTAATTTTTTGGTTAGGTTTAAACTGATAAGGCCAAGGTTACTTGAGCTTTCAAAAGAAGTTGATATTACATACAAAATGCCCGCTGGCAAACGTTTTATTGATCTTTTTATATCTACAATAATGCTAATATGCCTGTTGCCTGTATTGTTTATTGTAGCAATACTGATCAAATTTGATTCAAAGGGGCCTATTTTTTATAAAAGCAAACGTGTGGGCACAGGTTATAAAATATTTGATTTTTATAAGTTCAGATCAATGCGTACTGATGCTGATCAACTATTGGCGCAGCTATCAGAAACAAATAATCAGTATGCTATTGAAGAAGAAGGCACTATCAAATCTGCCTTTGTAAAAATAAAGAACGACCCAAGAGTTACAAAACTTGGAAATTTTTTACGTAATTCAAGCTTAGATGAATTACCGCAGTTATTTAATATTTTAAGAGGAGACATGTCTGTAGTAGGAAACAGGCCTTTGCCGGTTTATGAAGCAGAAATGCTTACCTCCAATGAATGGTCAATGCGTTTTTTAGGGCCTGCCGGTTTAACGGGCCTATGGCAAATAAGCAAACGCGGAAAAGAAGACATGTCTGAACGGGAAAGAAAAAAACTGGATAACTTTTATGCCCAAAAATATTCATTCTGGCTTGATCTTAAAATCATAGTTGGAACGGTACCCGCTTTGTTTCAGAAAGAGAAAGTTTAATTAAACGAATGAACACTACATTAAGATTACTTAGTATTATTATATTACTTAGCTTCCTATTTACTACACGATTACATGCGCAGGCAACCAGCTTCATTGCTGATGTTAATTATCCTTATCTTGAAAAACTGATAGCTACTGCAAAAAAGAATTTTCCTGAAATGAAGGTGCGCCAAAGTCAGGTAAATTTGGCAAAAACCAACTACAACGGCTCAAAGATGTCATGGCTGGATGTTTTTACAGCATCGTACATATATCAGCCAAAAAATTCTCAAAACCTTTTACAGCCTACCATTTTTAATGGCTACCAGTTAAGTGTATCGATAAACATTGGGCAAATTTTTACAAAGCCTTATACTATACATGCCGCTAAAGAAACCTATAATATTGCAAAAGCGCAGCAAAGCGAATATTTATTAAGCATTGAGGCACAGGTTAAGCGTTTATATTTTACCTATCTGGCGGCCCAGGCCGAAGTTCGTTTACGTTCAGGTGCAGTAATTGATGGCCAAACTGCTGTAGGGCAGCTAAAATATGCGTTCCAAAAAAACGAAACTACATTTCTGGTTTATAATGAGTCTTTAACAAGCCTGTATAATCAAAACGGTTTTAAAGTACAGGCCGAATTGGCCATGTTAATGGCAAAAACCAACCTTGAAGAAATTTTGGGTGTGAAATTAGAAGAGGTTAAATAACATGGAATTAGGTAATTTTTTAAAAGTTTTATGGAAACATATAAACCTGCTGATAATAATTCCGCTTGTAACAATTATAGTTTCTTATTTTCTGGTAAAAAACCTTGCAGACAAGTATGTATCAACCACGCAAATAGCTACCGGCCTTGTTGATGAATCAAGCCATATGCTTGATCCTACGGGTATTGCTCAGGATCAGCAATTAACCCATAAATTCAGCAACCTGATAGAGATAATGAAGCTTAAAAAGCTTGTTAACCAGGTTTCATACAGGTTAATGATACATGACCTTACTGATCCGGTACCGTTCAGGAAACCCAGTAAGCTTTTATTAACCTTAAGCGATGCCGCACGTAAACACGCGATACAGGTATACACAGATAAGGCCAATCACCTTGAATCACTATCTTTTTATATAAATGATGAAAAGGGTTTAAATGAATTGCTTAGGTCAATGAAATATGACGAGCGTTCTTTACGGGCAGATCTTTACGTAGTTAGAGACCAAGACAGCGATTTTATATTGGTAGGTTATGAATCAGACAGTGCACAGCTTTCGGCATTTGTAGTAAATACATTAAGCATCGAATTTATTGACTACTACACGCATACCATAAAAAAGAATGAGAATGATGCGGTTGATTATCTATCAAAATTTGTTAATGAAAAACGCGATACATTAAATTCAAAAACTAATAGTTTAAGAATCTACAAGATAAAAAATGGCATCTTAAACCTTGAAGATCAGGCAAAATCTATTTTCGACAAAACAGTTGAATATAATGACCGTAAATTACAGGCAGAAAGAGAACTGGCAGCAAATATCGGAACAATACATTCTCTTGATGAAAAGTTTGACCCGAAAGATCGCCAATATCTTGAGGCATCAGTAAGTAAATACAACCTTGCGGTAACCACTACCCAGGAACAATTACATTTACTTACAGACAGATATGTACGCAGCGATTTTAATCCTATATATAGAGCTTCAATAGATTCATTAAGCTTAAAGCTAACACAACAGTTAAACCAAACATCAGACAAGTACATAACCAATCCGCTTATAGGTAAGGAAGAACTCGTTCGTCAAAGAGCACTACTGGAAATAAACAGGGATCTTGCCAAATACAGTATCTCATCTATCAACAAGGCATTAAGTGAATTAAATACAAAATATAACAGGCTTGTACCATTTGATGCCACTGTTAAGAAATATCAATTTGACATTGATATGGCCATTAAGGAGTACATGGATGCCTTGAACAGGTTTAATGAAACCAATTTCAGATTAACCAACTCTGTTAAAGTAAGATTGGTAGACAAGGCTGCGCCCGATGTTGCAGAACCTTCTAAAAAAATGCTGCTTATTATATTAAGCGGTATTGCCAGCTTTACCTTTTGTGTGATTATATTGTTTGTGATATTCTTTTTTGATGAAACAATAAAAGATCCTGCCCAATTAGCAAATAACACCAAGCTCCCTTTACTTGGTTTTTTAAATACGATAAGCGGCGGCTCACTTGATCTTAAAAAACTTTGGGATGTTGAGCACCGCGAAAAAATGAAACAGTTTAAAGAACTGATCCGGTCAATACGTTTTGAGGTTGATCAGGAACTGCGGGGCGAAAAGGTACTGGCTGTTACCAGTCTGGCTAATCATGAGGGCAAAACGGTTTTAGCCATAAGCCTGGCCTATTCTTACTCCATGATTAATAAAAAAGTGTTATTAATTGATGGCAACTTTTTAAATCCAACCATTAGCCAAACGGCACACCCAAAATTATATCTTGAAGATTATTTTAAAAACAATCCTGATAACTATAATTCCATTTCAAATAATATAAATGTGATAGGCAACCATGGCGGTGATATTACCCTGCTTGAAGTTAGCGACGAAAACTTTATCCGTAGTAAGTTTAGTGAGTTAAAGCTTAAGTATGATATTATTATAATTGAAACACCGCCCCTATCATCACTTAATAAATCAAAGGAGTGGTTATTGTTTGCCAATAAAATAATTGCGGTTTTTGAAGCTGGTAAAAGCATTAAAAAATCACAAAAAGAAGATATTAAGTTTTTGAAAAACCTGAACGGGAAATTTGCGGGCTGGATATTAAATAAGGCTAATATTAAAGACAGATCCTGATACGTAGCACCCACTTTACTGAGGCAGTAACTGCTATATAAAATGAAAATTGAACCAAAAGAAAACCAAACAGACCTTTACAAAGATTTGACTCCACTTGAGCAAAAAACGCGCAAGGCGGCTATCTTATTTGTATTTGTTGGGGTTTTTGTTTGGGCCGTTAAAATTTTCCTTGCATAATTATTAATGATGTTAAACAACCAGGCACAAAACGGGCTTAAAGGTTTTTTAAGTAGAAAGGTGGTTTTTAGCAACCTTACTACTTTTAACCTTATTTTGCTTTTATTGCCTGTTGCCATATTTATTGGCGCGGTTGTAGCCAAAGGAGGCGTTATTGCAGCCGGTGCGTTAATGGTGTTATTTGTAGGTATACCTGTTGTTTTAGGGATAGTGGCTTACCCCCGGTTTGGCATAGCTGTATATGTAATTGCTGCCTTTTTCATTAATTATGCAGCGAAAGTGGTACCTGAAGGCGTACCATTGGGTATTTTAATGGATGCCATCACTTATCTGCTTGTTTTCGGTTTCTTTTTAAAGAAAAAATATGACTATAGCTGGAGTTACTTTCAAAACCCCATAAGTTATTTAATATTGATCTGGCTTGCTTATAATTTATTTGAAGCAATAAACCCGGCTTCCCCAAGTATATTAGCCTGGCTATATACAGTAAGAACAATAGGTTTTCTGTTATTAGTATTTTTTGTGTTTGTATATCATATACGGTCTGTTGAATATATAAGGTTTCTAATGAAGTTGTGGCTGTTCTTAGCACTTCTTGCTGCAATATCAGGTTTTCAGCAAGAGAACTTTGGATTACTTTCATTTGAGAAAAAATGGTATTATTCCAACCCCGAAGTGCTTAGCTTTTTATTTATAGAGGGCCACTTACGTAAGGTGGGTATATTTCCTGACCCTACTACTTATTCATACAACCTGGTAGTAGCTGCAGTAATGTGTATAGTTTTTACTTTTCAAGATATTTCTATCATAAAAAAAATCCTGTTGTGGTTAGCTGTCCCGTTCTTTTTACTCACAATGTTATACTCTGGAAGTAGAGCTGCGTATGTTTTGCTGCCTGCTGCCATGGCATTGCTGGCCATTCTTAAGTTTAACAAAAAAATATTATTCTTTGTGGCTGCTGCTGGCCTTTTGCTGGGTTTCATTATAGTTGCCCCCACCAGCAACCCTCTTATAAAGCGTTTCCAGTCGGCATTTAACCCTGCAAAAGATGCCTCTTATAACGTTAGGATTGAAAATCAAAAGAGAATAAAGCCGTATATACTATCGCACCCAATTGGAGGTGGCTTAGGTTCAGTAGGTTTATGGGGCCGCAAGTTTGCACCAAACTCCATGCTGGCTAAATTTCCGCCTGATAGTGGTTACGTACGTGTAGCCGTTGAAATGGGCTGGATTGGTTTATTTTTGTTTTGCACATTGATGTTTGTAATATTAAAAACAGGTATTAATAACTATTACCTTATCAAAAACCCCGAACTGAAGAATTATTGTTTGGCAATGGCATTGGTAATATTTGTATTTAATGTAGGTAACTCTCCGCAACAGGCACTCGTACAATACCCTTCTAATATTTTATTTTATCTTGCAAGTGCATTGTTGATAGTAACAATGAGGCTGGATAAGGAACTACAAGAGAATGAAACCAATAAAGTGTTAATAAATTAATACGCTGAATAGCTATCAATAATGTCATTAGCATCCAAAATAAAATCAAACCCAAATTTAAAAAAGTTTGTTCACCGGCTCCTGGTTTCTAAAGGAAGGGCCGAACCGCGGCTATGGGTAAAATGGTTTGTAAATCCATTTTTTCATAAACGTGGTAAAAATGTAGTTATCAAATTTTATGCAAGACTTGATTTGTTTCCATTTAATGATTTCAGTATTGGAGAGAATTCTATTATTGAAGATTTTGCTGTAATAAACAATGGTGTTGGAGCTGTTTTAATAGGCAACAATGCAGGCATAGGCCTAAGTAATGTTATTATTGGCCCGGTTACTTTGGGTAATTATGTAATGCTTGCACAAAATATTGTAATCTCGGGCTTAAACCATGGCTTTGAGGATGTGACACTCCCTCCGCGCTTACAAAAGGTAACAACTAAGCAAATAATTATTAATGATAACGTTTGGGTGGGTGCAAACAGCTCAATTACAGCTGGTGTAACAATTGGTAAAAATGCAATAATAGGAGCTGGGAGTGTGATTACCAAGGATATCCCTGCCTATTGTGTTGCAGTTGGGAACCCTGCAAGAGTAATAAAACAGTATAATTTTGAAACCGGCAGCTGGGAACGGACTTAAGCTGAATTTTACCATATGTCGTTTTTTAAAAAGATTGTAAATAAGCATACCATTTCCCTGATCAGTAATGCAGCAATGCCTGTAATAGGTATGCTTGTACTATCATTAATGGCACACAACCTGCATAAGGTTGATTTTGGTAATTACATATTCTTTCTAATCGTATTCACCCTTGCTGATACCTTCCGAACAGGATTTATGCAAACATCTGTAATAAAGTTTTATGCTGGTGCCAGTAAAAAGCGGGCTATAAATGTAGCAGGTTCTGCATGGTCAGTGGGCTTTATCTTAACCCTTTCTTTAGTAATAATAGACTTTTTACTTTACCTATTCTTTAAAAGCAGTAACCCTGATGTAGTTGCCACAATTAAATGGTTTGGTATAATTTACATATGCACTTTGCCATCAGCAATAGCATCGTGGTTATTACCCGCCGAAGAGCGTTTTGATAAATTACTCATATTACAATTGGTAAATCAGATTGGTTTTTTATTAGGTGTGCTTGGGTTAATATTCATGCATAACCTTAACTTTCAAACAGTTATATACTGCTACCTTGCAAATAACATTTTTACCAGCCTGGTTTGCATATTTACAGGATGGTCTAAGACTCGTACCATAAAATACAAAACAAAACAATCAATGCAAGAGCTTGTCCATTTTGGCAAGTTTAGTGTAGGTACAACATTAATTTCAACATTATTAAGTAGTTCAGATACCTTTATAATTAAATCAAAGTTTCCTGTTGAGCTGGTGGGTATATATTATATACCACAGCGCTTGCTTGAAATTTTTCAGATACCTATACGCAGCTTTATTGCTACCGCTATGCCTGAGTTATCATCGGCTGTACACCGTAAAGATCAAGCAGGTGTTGCAATTATCATGAAAAGATATGCAGGTATGTTAACCGTACTATTTATACCAATAGCCATTGCGGCTTTTATACTCGGCGGAACTGTTATCAATATATTGTTTGGTAAAAAATTTGACAATACAGATGCCGTGAGCATTTTCCGAATTTTTATATGCTATGTAATGCTACTGCCTATCGACAAATTTTTTGGTGTCACCCTTGATATAATTGGTAAGCCGCACCTTAATATGATCAAAGTAATTTTAATGTTGATAGTAAACGTTATTGGCGATTTTATAGGCATCTATTTATTTCATAACTTATATGGTGTGGCTGTTGCCTCCTTGTTCACCTTCTTAACGGGTGCCATATTTGGTTATTGGCAGCTTAAAAAGCATCTTAAATTTACTGTAACAGACATTTTTACATTAGGCTACCAGGAGTTAAAAGAAATAGTAACCCACTTATTGCATAAAAAGGAAGTGAAGGTGTGAGTTTAAAAGAGCAATATATTGTTATTTTTTCCAAGATGCAGTTTGACGGGGAACTGGGATAGACAAATTATACCATAGCGCGGCATTTGGCAAACGGTCGAAGAGTTTTCGGCTGCAATAAACGAGGCTTTAAATGATACGCCTGAAAGCAGCAAAACAGGTTGAAAATTGCAGAAAATAACACCTGGGGACACCGTATAACACAGGTAAAGGAAATTTTATCAAAAGTTTGATAGAAAAATATAACCAAGCTAATTACAATTCATAATTTAAGCCGGCATTAAGCACATGGAATTTATTCAATTTATATTCACAATAATTTTTAGCCTTGTATTTATTTACCTGGGACTTTATAGCCTGTACCTTTTTATATTTTCGGTAGTTGGGCGCCTTGTAATTGTTAAAGCACCACCAGTTGCAGCGGCATACAGCAAGTTTGTAATATATATTTGTGCTTATAAAGAGGATGAGATCATATTAAACTCGGCGGCTCAGGCTTTAACCATAAACTATCCGAAGGATAAATTCCACATTTGTGTTATTGCTGATTCCATGCAGCCATCAACCATTGAAAAATTAAAGGCAATGCCTTTACAGGTGGTTGAAGTTGTTTTTGAAAACAGCACCAAATCAAAAGCCCTGCACAAAGCCATTGAAAATACGCATCAGGATTTTGATGCCGCAGTGGTATTTGATATTGATAACGTTGCCGCTCCAGATTATCTGCACCATATTAATAATTATTTGCATGCCGGCGAAAGAGTTATACAAGGGCATCGCGTAGCAAAAAATACCGAAACTCCCATTGCCATTTTAGATGCCATAAGCGAAGAAATAAATAACCACATTTTCCGTAAAGCTCAGCGGGTATTCAACTTGTCCGCGGCAATTATAGGTTCGGGAATGGCTTTAGAATACAGGCTTTTTAAAGACACCATGAGCCAGATTGATGCAGTTGGCGGTTTTGATAAAGAAATGGGGCTGGTACTTACCCGTCAAAAAATACATGTGGCTTATTCTGATGCGGCCCTTGTATATGACGAAAAGGTTAGCAACCCCGAGGTATTTAAAAAGCAACGCCGCAGATGGCTTTCTGCACAGTTTAACCTGCTTAAAACGTATGGCAGCACAGGTTTTACCGAACTTTTTAAACATGGCAATTTTGATTATTTTAACGAAATATACCAAACCGCTATACTCCCACGCGTATTAATGCTCGGCCTTATGCCTTTTATGTTACTAATAGCATTTTTAACGCCAGGTATAGGCCCGTCATGGCAAATGTGGTTTACAGCTACTGCGCTATGCTACATGGGTATATTAATTGCCGTACCTGCACAATTCTTTAATAGCAAACTGCTTGGTGCAGTATTAAAAATACCTTTAATTTTCTTCTCGATGCTTGCATTACTGTTTAAATTAAAGGGGGCTAACAAAAAATTTATCCATACACCACATAACCCAGGCACATAATATTACATATGTTGGAGAAAAATAACAACACTATACCCTCCGTGTTGAACAATAAAATAATGGCATCAGCATTAAATCAAACTGTGGTAGATTATCCAAATACTGTGGCGCTTCATCACCTTATAGCCAAAACAGCGGGCGAAGTACCTGATAAGGTTGCTATAAAATTTGAAGATCGTACCTTAAGCTTTAAAAGTGTTAACGAAGCTGCCAATAAATTAGCCCGATACCTGCTTGGTTTAAATATAAAAACTGGCGACATTATAGGTTTAGCTGTAGACCGTTCGCCTGAGATGATCATTTCATTACTGGCTATACTTAAAACAGGCGCTGCCTATGTTCCGCTTGACCCCGAATATCCAAAAGATCGTATAGAATTTATGCTGGAAGATTCGGCCGCTAAAATTCTTATAACATCCAATAAATATAAAGGCCATTTTGCCTCAACAGGTACCGAGGTTTTATTAGAGGATGTGTGGGACAAAGTTTTAAATTATCCTTCTACTGAGCCGGATACTGACGTAACCGGGCATGATCTGGCTTACATCCTTTTCACATCAGGCTCAACCGGAAAACCTAAGGGTGTGCAAATAAAGCACCATAACCTGGTGAACTTTTTACTGAGCATGCAAAAGAAACCCGGCATTACTGCAAATGATAAATTGCTGGCGGTAACTACCATATCTTTTGATATTGCCGGTTTGGAACTTTTTTTACCACTACTTACAGGTGCACAAATAGTTTTAACAGATACCATTACCGCTAAAGATGGTCGTGCATTGCTTGACCTTGCTATAAAGGAAGAAATATCTATAATGCAGGCTACCCCCTACACCTGGCGCATGATGCTGGAGATTGGATGGGATAAAAAGCTGCCTATGAAAGTTTTATGTGGCGGAGAGGCTTTACCTAAAGATTTAATAAACAAGCTTATTGCCCGTTGCAGCGAATTATGGAATATGTATGGCCCTACCGAAACAACTGTATGGTCTACCGTAAAACATATTAAGGATGATGTAGATATTACCATTGGTAAGCCCATAGCCAATACACAGGTATATATATTAGATGAAAAACTGGCTGAAATACCTGATGGCACCATTGGCGAGATTTTTATTGGTGGCGATGGAGTTGCCCGTGGTTATTTAAACAGGCTTGAGTTAACTAATGAACGTTTTGTTGATAATCCGTTTTCGGAAATTGCCGGTGATAAAATGTACCGTACCGGCGACCTTGGCAAAATTACCCCTACTGGCGAGATACAATGCCTCGGCCGTATTGACCACCAGGTAAAAGTACGTGGTTACCGCATTGAGCTGGAAGAAATAGAACATGCCCTTACCAAGCAGAAAAACGTTAAGGAAGCCGTTGTTGTTGCCCGTGAGGACCGACCCGGCGATCCTCGCTTAGTTGGCTATATAGTCCTTTCTGCTGAAGAGACCACTGTAGCGGATATTAAATTGTTAACTGATGTTTGGCAACGGGAATTGTTACAGGTGCTGCCTGAATACATGGTGCCTGACGACTTTGTGCTGATGGAAACAATTCCTATTACCCCTAACGGAAAAATTGACCGTAAGGCCCTTCCAATGCCTGATTATAGCCAAATAAACCGTACCAATGCCTATATGGCACCACGTACTAATAACGAAAAATTGGTAGCCGGTATATGGGAAGAATTTATGGGGCTGAAAGAAATAAGTATCCATGATAATTTTTTTGAGCTTGGCGGCCGGTCATTGGTAGCGGTACGGATAATGGCTCGCTTAGAGAAAGAAACCGGCAAGCGTTTGCCACTGGCTACTTTGTTTGAGCACTCAACAGTTGAAAAGCTGGCCACCAGATTAGTTGTTGATGATTCTGCTATTACATGGCAATCATTAGTACCAATTAAACCAAAAGGCAGCAAAATGCCTCTATATATTGTACATGGTGCCGGCTTAAATGTATTGCTTTTTAACGCCTTAGCTATGAATATGGATAATGACCAGCCTGTTTATGGCCTGCAGGCAAAGGGCCTTAACGGTATTGATGAGCCTTTGGATGTAATGGAAGATATTGCGGCAAATTACATTGCAGAGATTATAGCGCATGACCCGGTTGGCCCATATGCGTTGGCGGGGTATTCGTTAGGTGGTATGATAGCCTATGAAATGGCTAAGCAAATGCTGGCTATGGGTAAAGACGTAAAAATGCTGGCCATGTTTGATACCTATGCCGACCAAACAAAAAAAATTGATACCCCGGTTAAAAAAGCAATTAAAAATAGCTGGTTATTAATTAAACAGATAACTTACACGGTTGTGTTATTTATTGAAGACCCAAAAAGAACTATAGAATATAAAAGCAGGGAAATAGGCCGCAGGATAAAGAAGATTAACAAAAAGATATTTCCTGATAAGGTAAAAAAGAAAGACATTTTTTCAGAGTATAATGACGAAATAAACGAAAGAAGCGCAGCTGCACAACGCAATTACCTGTTAACCTCTATAGATATTAAGCTCGAACTTTTCCGCGCCAAAAAGAAAACCTTTTACATGGATGATTTTAAATATTTAGGCTGGGTACCCTATGCTAAAAAAGGAGTGAATGTTTACGAAATACCGGGCGAACATAACACCATATTTGCGCCACCTAACGATAAGCAATTTGCCAAAGTTTTGCAGGAGTGTTTAGATAAGGCTGTTAAATAATTCCCGATTTAACCCCAATAATCACATATAAAGAAAAAGCTTCCTTAATTTACTAAGGAAGCTTTTTCTTTATTTAGAGGCTCTGTAATTACTTCTCATAAAGCTCCAACGGCAAACCATCCGGATCAGTAAAGAAGGTAAAGCGTTTACCTGTTGTTTCATCCATCCTGATGGGTTCGGTAACCACATCAAGCTCATTAAGATGAAATATAGCTTCGTCTGCGCCCTTGTTGGTGTTGTCACCAACAAGCTGCCATGCCTTTAAGTAATCGCCTGATTGCACAGGAACATGGGTTCCAATGACAATTTCATTGCCTGGAGATGTTACTACTGATCCGAATTTTAGTTTTAGCGATTTTAGTGATGTAAATTCACCAATAAAAGGTGATCCAACACCTCTTATAAATAATGGTACTACAATTGAATTGTTATCATATTTACAGCAGTCAAGTGGTCGCCTTATTGGGCATATTACTCCGAGGGGAAATACTGAAGATATGACTTTCGGCACCAGCGTTAGTACAAATGGTATAAAACCTGAAATGATAAATCTATCTGATTGGGATCTCTTTAATGGAGTGACAGAAATGTTTCATAAGTTTACATATTTTGATGGCGGCTTGACAACTGTCGGAGACCAGATGATTCAAAAGTTTAAAGATAAAACTGGTGGGACGTTTGAAAACGCTGTGCTTAATGCAAGAGTTGGCGCAAGTTCAGAACTGCAAAACTTCGCTATTAATTTTGGTGGTCAATTAAATGCACAACTAAAAGCAAATGGTGGTAACATAGGTAGCATTGGAACTTTAGATTTAAGTAGCTCAATACGACCTATTTTTAATGGAATTTTTAATAAATTCCACGGATTACAAATATTACTGAATGACACCGAATCGACCGACGTGCAATTAGATGAATTCAATGGCCCTGTTGGTGGCTATTGGTCAGCCACAATAACTTTAACTATAAAAGATCATTTTGGGCTAGATAGGCATGATGCTATAACCTATCAAGGTTATATGAGCGGCTTTGCCGGTTGGTGGTTACTTCAGCACAAAAGAGGTTATGTGCCATTTGAAACTGTTGTACATGTGAAATATAGAATAACGGGGAACATAAATTGATGGAAATTAAAAGAAGTTATCTATTGCTTTTGTCTTCGGCTTACTTGCTTTTTACAGGTTGTTCTCCTAAATATAAAATTCAGTATCAGCCATCTTTGAAGAACTCATTTTCTGAATTATCAGGTGAGCGATCATCACTGATGGATAAGGATAACAATATTGTATTAGTTGATCTATCAAAATCAACCTTAGATACTTTAAATAAAAGCCAATATCTAGATCCTAAAATAACTGTTAGTTTATTAACAGAAGATAGTAGTAAAGCGAGGAGTGAAGATAGCAAATACGATGTATGGTTCTGTTCCAAAACTAAAATGGACGATTCAACACTTATAGAAGTAGCAGTTCCATTTGGCAACCAAACGATAAAACATCGGATTCTTGGAAATAACGTTTCTACTTTTTTCACAGAGTTTTACAAAGATAGACAAGTGTTGAAAAGCAGTCAACGTGCGGCTAAAAGCAGTACCCTTACTGTAAACGCTAAAACAGTGTCATTTATACTGAATAAAAGGGCCAATTCGGAAGGAGTACTTTTTGGCCGGGTTGAAGTAATTTCTGATCCTATTTTCGCTGAAGATGTAAGATTCAAGGGAGGATTCATAAAGAAACGATACCATCTTTTTTATAAATTCAAAATATCCAAATGACTGTTCAGCCTGTGGTCGGTATTATCACCACAGGCTAAATGAGGCCGTCTAATAAGTACTTATGAGATGGCCTCATTGTTTTTTTTATTATTTTAGAAGTTCGTACTATTTCTCATACAACTCTAACGGCAAACCATCCGGATCAGTAAAGAAGGTAAAGCGTTTACCTGTTGTTTCATCTACCCTGATGGGTTCGGTAACCACATCAAGCTCATTAAGATGAAATATAGCTTCGTCAATATCATCAACTTCAAAAGCCAGGTGCCTTAAGCCGGCAGCCTCTGGGTGCGATGGCCTTGGTGTTGGGTTTGGAAAAGAGAACAGCTCTATCTGATATTGCCCCCCTACTTCCAAATCAAGTTTATAAGAATTCCGTTCTTCACGAAATATCTCGCGGATAACATTAAAGCCTAATATCTCCACATAAAACCGCTTTGACTGTTCGTAGTTTGAACAGATTATAGCTATATGGTGGATTTTATTAAGCTTAAGCATTTATTCGCCTAAAATTACGTGCAGCACGTTGTCGTTCACCATTTTAATATCGGTGATATTACCAAAAAGTTCTTCGTCAATATTGGTATTGCCAATTCCATTAACAGTGCCTAAAAGACTAAACTCCACTTCGCTGGTAGCCATCATCTCTATAAAGCGTTCCTGGTCGTCTGGTGCAACACTTACCACTACCCTGCCTTGTGCTTCGCCAAACAAAAATGCGTCTTTACGGATGCTGCTATCGGTCTCTATATCAAAGCCCAGGCTGTTTGGCATAGCCGATTCAACCAAAGCAATATACAAACCACCATCGGCCACATCATGTGCAGACTGGATAACTTTATGTTTTATCAGTTCTTTAACCACCTGGTGCATATCATATTCCTTATCTATATCAAAATAAGGTGCAGGTGCGCTCAATATTTTATGGTATGATGCCAAATATTGTGATGATGCAATATCGTTAACAGATTCACCAATAAGGTAAATCAAATCGCCTGGTTGTTTAAAGTCTGATGTCATGATGTTGCTCACATCATCCATCACGCCCAACATCCCGATTGTAGGCGTTGGGAAAACCGGACCTTCATCAGACGATTGATTGTAAAAGCTTACGTTACCACCGGTTACCGGGGTTTCAAACTTAGTACAAGCTTCGCTCATACCTTTTATGGCGCCCACAAACTGCCAGTAAA
>JAQBNZ010000043.1 GCA_028288285.1 Mucilaginibacter sp. | reverse complement strand
TTTAAATGTTTTTAACCTTGAGGTCGGGAGCGGATTCGAACCGCTGTAGGAGGTTTTGCAGACCTCTGCCTAGCCACTCGGCCACCCGACCAATTTTAAGGATTGCAAAAATAGTAATTATTTATTGCCAATCAATTTTATTTGTATGATTTTCCTACAGCTTCTGAACAAAATATGGCGGTGGCTATAGCAACGTTCAATGATTCGGCATTACCTATACGTGGTATAGTTATAGCTTTAGTTACTAATTGGTGTATACCAGGCCTTATTCCGTTACCTTCATTACCCATAACTATTAAGCCCTCAAGGCCAAAATTGGTAGTGTAAATATTTTCGCCGTTTAGCAAAGCGCCGTACACAGGCAGGTTAATATGGCCTATAAAATCAGTAAGATTTGTATAAATAACATTTACTCTGGCCAGTGAACCCATGGTTGCCTGCACCACTTTGGGGTTATAAACATCAACAGAATCTTCAGAGCAAATGATATTAGCGATGCCAAACCAGTCGGCCGTACGAATTATAGTGCCCATATTCCCCGGATCCTGCACGCCATCTAACACCAATGAAAATTTATTTTTAAGATTATCATGATTTAAACCCAACCATTGCGGTATATTAACCGTTGCAATTGCATCAGCAGGGTTTTTTAAACCGCTTATTTTTTGCAATTCGGCCAATGAAATTTCCTGAATGTTTATTTTTTGGGATAATTTAAGCAATTTTGGGGCAACGTCAGGCGTATGGTATATGGTGTGGATATGATAATGAGAATCAATAAATTCGCAAATAGATTTGTATCCTTCAACCAGAAATAAACCATGCTCCCTGCGAAACTTTTTATGTTGTAAGGACGTTAGTAAACTGATCTGAGATTTTGAAAGCATATTATATACCCGGATATTTCCGTCTTGCAATATTAAGTATTTTGGTGGTTATTATCATTTCAGGCTGTGGCATAACGCGCGGAGTCAGGAACGATCAGGCATTAGTGCGTAAAATTACTTTAAAGGGTATTGATAAAGACTTTTCTGAAGCTGCCCTTAATTATGTTGATAAAGAGCAACAACCTAATAACTGGCTTAACCTACAGTTTTATTACCTGTTCAGTAAAAAAGGGAAGCGGGAAATTGGCGAAGGGCCGCGCCTGCTGGATAGTAACCTGGTAGAGTTTTCGCGCCTGCAAATACAAAAGTTTTTGCAGAGCAAGGGCTATTTAAAGGTTAAGGTTGCAGATTCCATCATTGTAAAAAAGAAAAAAGCCGAACTGGTATTTACTGCTATTGAAGGGCCGATGTTTAGGATACGAAACTTTAAGGATAGCATTTATGACCCCAAGGTAAAAAGCCTTTATAGGGAAACGCGCAAATCTTATTCGCATGTTAATACAGGAGGGCGCTTTGATACCGATAGCCTTGCCTATGACCGCGATCAGTTTTACCTGGTAATGAAGCGGAATGGTTATTTCGATTTTTACAGGCAGTATATCAATTACCTGCCAGATTCCAGCTATAACAAAAGTGTGGTAGACCTGGTAATGACCATTGATAACCCTGTGGATAAACCGGCACACCCAATATATACTATTAACAATACACTTATTACTATTTCAAGAAGCAATGGGCGTGTTGAGGGGAAGGCCGATACTATACAGGTTGATTCGCAGTTTAGGTTTGTGGATTTTTCTGGCAGGTTTAAACCCCATACGGTAACCGACTACATTTTTCAAAAGAAAGGCCAGATATATGATCTTGATAAGCAAACTTTAACCACCAGCCGCTTATCAGAACTAAATGTGTTTCGTAATGTGCCCAGCCCAACTTATGAAAAGCTGTCAGACAGCACCAACCGCTTAAATAGTAAAATTGATATAGTTCCGCTTAAGAAAATGTCTGACAGGGTAGAGGCCGAATTCCTGTTTAATGGGGGGCGGTACGGGTATAACGTGGGCAATACGTTTACCAATCGTAATCTGTTTAAAGAAGCTGCTATTTTGCAGGTTAAACTTAACTGGAGCGTTTTATTTGATAATAGTAACAACGGCGTTAATGGTGTTAGTGCAGGCATACAAAATCAGGATTTTAAAACCGGTGTTAGCCTTATATATCCGCGTATAATATCTCCGTTTAATTTTCCTAACCTGGCTAAATTTGGTGTACCACATACTACGTTTTCATCCAATTTTCAGCTGTTTTACCAAAAGTTATTAGTAGAGCGTAAAAGCTTTATTAACTCTATTACCTATGATTTTTTTGAAACAGCCAGAAAGCAGCATTCTCTAACGCCTATAAATATTGAGTTTTCAAGCGGTGTTATTGATCCGGTAGCCCGTAAGGCGTTGTTAGATAGCAACCGTTTTTCATACGTTTACTTAATTGGCCGTACAACATTTTCATCAGGTAGCCAGTATACGTTTCAGTATAATGCCAATGAGTTAAATTCCTATAAAAATTTTTACTATTTCAGAGGGAGCCTTGATATTGCCGGCAATACCCTTAATGCTTTAAGCAAAGTTTTAAATACCTCTAAAGATACTTTAGGGCAGCGTACTATGTTCGGTTACACATTTGCCCAGTATGTTAAAGGCGAAATTGACTACCGCTTGTACCGTAGTTTTGGAGGCGAGCGTCAGTTTATCTTTAGGTTTAACCCTGGTATTGGTATCCCTTACGGTAATAGCAAGCAACTGATATTTGAGAAAAATTTTTATACAGGTGGTGCAAATGATATTAGAGCCTGGTTGCCGCGTACTCTTGGCCCCGGTCAATTTAACCGTGCCAGCTATGGTACTGATTATGTACAGCGAAGCCGTTTAAAGTACCTTGATCAATTTGGTGAAATAAAGATAGTAGCCAATGCCGAGTATCGGTATAAATTGGCCGACAACTTTTTTGGATCAAAATTAAAAGGTGCTTTTTTTATGGATGCTGGTAATGTATGGCGTTTGCATAAACAGGTTGAAAACCCTAACGGTGAGTTTAGGTTTAATAATATACTGCAGTCTACCGCTATTGGTATAGGTACGGGCTTAAGATTTGATTTGAGCTTTTTTGTATTTAGGCTGGATGCTGCCTTTAAGTTTAAAGACCCGCAGTTTAATGGATCAGACCAGTGGGTGTTTATTAAACATTTCAATGAATTATTAAAAGCAGGTGACTTTAAACGGGCATACATTCAGGCCAATGGTACAGGTATAGATAAGAACGGTCACGTTGTGGGTGATAGTTACAACTTTATGCAGCTTAACTTTGGTATAGGCTTGCCGTTTTAATTAATGAATTAGTGATTTGTTGAATTAGTGATTTTTAAAACAATGATCACGCTTAAGCATTCCCCTTTAACCCTTAGTGAACATTCCCTTCAAACCATCTATTACGCTCTGGAAAAAGGTAGGTATACTTAAGCCGCTATGGTGGTTAAAGTACAGGAATATACAAAAGATGATGAGCGCTATGATGATAAACCTTTTAAACAAATAGCCTAATAATATTAAACCTAAAGGGATAGAGATCAAAAGTATCCAGCTTATTTTTAAAGGAGTAAGTTTACTGTCATGCTTGTAAATGTAATAGAGCATGGAGTGTGTGCCCAAGTCATTATTATGGCGGGCGTATATAAAGCTCGATTTATCCAGCTTGTGCCTGTAAAATGCGGTGCCTTTATCAAAGGTCATTTCTTCGCTAAAGCCATTCATGCTGAAGGTGAAAATGCCATTAACGTTTTCCTGTATGTTGCCGGCAGTATCAGTAGCAACTACCGCTATCTCATTCTTGGCAAAGGGGTTTTCCTTAATTACAAAATGATTAATGTTTATAGTATCTGCGAATACAAAACCAATTACGAAAAATACAAAGGAGCAGGTAAATAATATTTTTTTCATTTTTTATTAGAGCACGTAATATAACGTGCATAAAAATACTGTTTTTTCTACTTGTTAAGTATATAAATGCTCAGGTTAAGAAAGATGCAAAGTTTATCCATAACAGGGAAGGTGCCAGTAGCCATGCTTTTTTTATATTATGTTAACTTAAGGTCTCATACGGCTATAGGTTTACACTTGGTCAACCTATTTCAGGACGACTCAACCTTATAGTTAAAATATTATCTTATTTTACAGGTTCCCTCTAAGCTCCTGTTCGCGCTCAATGGCTTCAAACAGGGCTTTAAAATTGCCCGCACCAAATGATTTGGCACCCTTACGCTGAATAATCTCAAAGAACAGGGTTGGGCGATCTTCAACCGGTTTGGTAAAAATTTGTAACAGGTAACCTTCATCATCGCGGTCAACCAATATGCCCAGTTTTTTTAATGGTTCAAGGTCCTCATCAATATGGCCAACACGGTCGGTAAGTTCATCATAGTAAGTGGTTGGTACAGTTAAAAACTCAATGCCACGGTTTTGAAGGTCAGTTACGGTTTTAACAATATCATCAGTAGCCAGAGCCATATGCTGTACACCTTCGCCCTCATAAAACTCCAGATATTCTTCAATTTGCGATTTCTTTTTACCCTCCGCAGGCTCGTTTATCGGAAACTTAACATAACCATTGCCATTGCTCATCAACTTGCTCATAAGTGCAGAGTATTACGTCGAGATCATTTTATCATCAAACGTAAGAATGTTACGAAAACCCATAATATCCTCGTAAAAATTAACCCACTGGTTCATTTTATGCCAGCCTACATTGCCTACACAATGGTCAACATGCAACAAGCCGGCAACAGGCGGCTGGTAGTTGGTTTGCATGCTTTTGTAACCCGGTAAAAACGGACCGTTATAATTTTTACGCTCAATAAATAAGTGTGCGGTTTCGCCATAAAGTTTAATACCGCTGGTACGTACCTCGCCAAATTCATCTGTAATAGTTTGCGGCTGCTGGAAAGGTTCCGCACCGCGTGATGTGGTTTGCTCAAAGGCATCATATGCATCATCAACCCAAAGGGCAAGCACTTTTACACCGTCGCCATGCTTTTTAACATGTTCGGCAATGGGATGATCAGAGTGCAGGGGAGTAGTAAGCACAATACGAATCTTGCCTTGCTGTAAAACGTATGATGCACGGTCGCGTATGCCTGTTTCCGGCCCGGCATAGGCCAGGTCCTGAAAGCCGAAAGCGGTTTTATAATAATAAGCCGCCTGCTTGGCATTGCCCACATAAAACTCAACATAATCGGTACCGTTAAGCGGCAAAAAATCTGTTGTGTTTGGTTTTTTATCTAATGTTAGTGTTTCCATGGTTGGTTGTATTTTTATTTTTTTTACAGCTATGTCATTGCGAGCGTAGCGCGGCAATCTCGTCGCCAGTGTATTACTGCTTGCTTAAACTATGAAATTATTAATATAACAATGTTTTGATAAGGTATTAATGAGCTCCCTATGGTCGGTTGTCCACGTCGTTTCACTCCTTGTAATGACATTGGTGTTTATTATATCACCCAGCTTTTATAATAATTTTCATCTTCAATTCTTATCGCGTCTTCCGTTAGCATCAGCGGGCGAAAAGGGTCTATCATTACGGCTAGTTCATCAGTAAATTCCTTACCGATAGATTTCTCTACCGTACCTGGCGCCGGGCCGTGCGGTATGCCACCGGGATGCAATGTTATTTGTCCTTTTACCACGCTTTTACGGCTCATAAAATCGCCATCTACATAATAAAGTACTTCGTCGCTATCCACATTGCTGTGGTTGTAAGGTGCGGGGATAGATAGCGGATGATAATCAAACTTGCGCGGCACAAACGAGCATACCACAAAGTTATTGCCCTCAAAAGTTTGGTGTACCGGTGGTGGCTGGTGCAGCCGGCCGGTTATCGGTTCAAAATCATGTATAGAAAATGCCCAGGGGTAATGGAAACCATCCCAGCCAATAAAATCAAAAGGGTGGGTGCCATAGGTGTATGGATATATGAGCCCCTGTTTTTTTATCAGGATTTTAAAGTCGCCCTTTTGGTCGTGAGTTTCCAAGTCGACAGGGCGTTTAATATCACGTTCACAATAAGGTGCATGCTCCATCATTTGCCCGTACTCGTTACGGTAGCGTTTTGGAGGTCGTATAGGGCTAAAGCTTTCAATAATGAATAAGCGGTTATCAGGAGTGTCAAATTCCAACTGGTAAATAGTTCCGCGAGGGATAACCAGGTAATCGCCATATTTAAAATTGATTTTGCCGAACCCTGTTTTTAAAGTACCCGAGCCTATGTGAATAAATATAACCTCATCGGCCTGACTGTTTTTGTAAAAGTAATCAGTCATGGAGTTGCGCGGGGCAGCCAGTGATATGTGCAGATCGTTGTTCACTAAAACCGGTTTACGACTTTGCAGGTAATCATCAACAGGCTCAATCTTAAAACCAATAAGGCTGGTATGCTTCAGGTGCCTTTCACGCGCTATTTTTGGCTCAACAGAATACGGTTGGCCCAGTTCTTTTACAATTGTAGGCGGATATGCATGGTAAACCAATGAATATAAGCTGGAAAAACCTTCGGTTGATACCAATTCTTCGGCATATAAGGTGCCATCGGGCTTACGGAATTGCGTATGCCGCTTAGGCGGGATGTTCCCCAATGTATGGTAAATAGGCATGACAAGTAAATTGGTTTATTTAAAACGTTTAAATAGTTGTAAAGGTTTTAGAGACGTTGTAAAGGTTAGAGTAGTTGAAATAGTTGTAAACGTTAAGCCCTTTTTAACCTTTACAATTTTTATGACCTTACAACCTATAATAACCTAACTAAAATTGCGCTAAAATGGTTTTGGCGAGCACAGCATCCCTAAAAGATGAAGCATCACTCATTGAAGTGAGGCCCAGGGAAAAATAAAATTGTTTTTTAATGCTCATGATTGGTAATCAAATTTACGCTATGTGAAATTAATATGCAAGCATAATATTTGGTGAACGGAGAATGGTTGATTTGGAGAGTAGTTACATGGTTGGCTAATTAAACCAATAACCTAATCAACTATTCACCAATCAACCAAAATAACTACTTTTGATTTCCAATAAACCATTTACAGCTTATGAAATTAGTATCCTATAAAACCGAAGATCAGGAACATTTGGGCTTGTTTATAAACGGGCATATCTACAACCTCAACTCATGCGACAAGCTAATACCCGATAACATGAACGAATTTTTATGGGGTGGCGATGAACTAATGGACCGCGCTAAGAAAGTAGATGAGGACATCCGCAGAGGTAGAATGGAAGCTAAGGAGGAGTTGTTTTTTGAGATGATGGCACCGGTGCCGCACCCTACTTCATGCCGTGACGGATATGCTTTTCGACAACATGTGGCTGCTGCGCGCCGTAATCGTAAGGTAGATATGATACCCGAGTTTGATCAGTATCCGGTATTTTACTTTACCAACCATAACGCCATACAAGGCGCTGGTGAAATTGAGTGCATGCCCGATCATTTCCAGAAGCTTGACTTTGAACTGGAGGTAGCTGTAGTGCTCAACAAAAAAGGCCGCAACATTAGGGCGGCTGATGCTGATAACTACATAGCCGGTTACATGATAATGAACGATATGAGTGCGCGCACCCTGCAAATGGAAGAAATGCTGCTTAATCTTGGTCCGGCCAAGGGAAAGGATTTCTCTACAGTTATTGGTCCGTGGTTGGTTACGCCCGATGAGTTGGAGCAGTATAAGACATTACCTAAAGAAGGTCATACAGGCAATGCATATAATTTAGAGATGAAGTGTGTGGTGAATGGTAAGCAGGTGAGCAGCGGCAATATGGCTGATATGGACTGGACATTTGCCGAGATCATTGAGCGTTGTGCCTATGGCTGCGATGTACTGCCCGGGGATGTAATAGGCTCGGGCACGGTTGGTACCGGATGTTTTTTGGAACTTAACGGAACCGGTTTGTTAAATGACCCTAACTACCAGCCTCAATGGCTACAGCCTAATGACCTGGTTGAAATGGAAATAACCGGGTTGGGTATGTTAGCGAATATTATTAAGAAGAGTAAGGATGATTTTTCGATACTTGCGCTGAAGAAATAAGATAGATAATAAAGCCGTCATACCCCAGAATGTCATTGCGAGGAGCGTAGCGACATGGCAATCTCGTAGCCAATGCATGTCCGCCTTGCATACGACGAGATTGCCGCTATCGCTCGCAATGACATGGTTTAATAAATTTGCATGCTAACCCTCAATATAAAAGATCTTTCGCCCGTTCAAATACAATCCTACCTCAATCATGCGGTGGCGCCAAGGCCCATTTGCCTAGCCTCAACCATAGATAAGAACGGAAATGTTAACCTAAGTCCGTTTAGTTTTTTTAATGTGTTTAGCGTTAATCCGCCGGTGTGTGTATTCTCGCCGTCGCGCAGGGTGAGGGATAATACTACCAAACACACACTCGGCAATATACAGCAGGTGCCGGAGTGTGTTATTAATATTGTGAGTTATGATATGGTGCAACAGGTATCATTATCAAGTGTGGAATACCCTTTGGGCGTTAACGAGTTCATCAAATCCGGATTAACGGAGCTATCGTCAGAAATGGTTAAACCGCCCCGCGTTGCCGAATCGCCTGTACAGTTTGAGTGTGTGGTAAATGAGATAATTAGCCTGGGCAACACACCCGGAGCCGGTAATTTGATAATAGCCGAAATAAAGCTGATACACATTAAGGAAGATATTTTAAATGCTGCCGGAATAATAGATCAGGAAAAGATAGACCTGGTGGCCCGCCTGGGCGGCGACTGGTATTGCCGTGTAACCGGCGATAATTTGTTTAAAGTGGCTAAGCCCGTAAGCACTGTTGGTATTGGGGTTGATGCTATCCCTTACAGTATCCGTAACTCAAAAGTACTTACCGGCAACAACCTTGGGCAGTTGGGTAATGTAGAAGTATTACCAACTGATGATGCTATTGAAGCCTATGCCCAAACCGACGAGATAAAAGACCTGTTTGATGCTACAATTGGCGATAGCCAAACCCGCGAATTACAGCTGCATTTAAAAGCCAAGCAATTGCTTGACACAGGGTTGGTTAATGATGCATGGAAAGTGCTATTGATGTGATTGAATATAGTAAAAACATGTCATTGCGAGGAGTGAAACGACATGGCAATCTCGTTGCATGCTAAGCGGTTATGCATTAGCGACGAGATTGCCGCGCTATCGCTCACAATGACATGGTTTCATAAGGCTAAACAATTTTCCTTCTCAATCATTTACCTCTGTAATGATTGTCAATTATACAGAACAGGGATGGGAAATAGTTATGCAGCGGGCGCATGGTTTACTGGCTGCCCAGGTTGCTATGCAATGGCGTAAAAAGGACCGCCCTAATCGTTGGGTAGAAACCGTTATTGCTATTGCCGACCATGACGATGCCCAAACCGAATTGCAGGCTAATGATCTGCTTA